>CAXNKH010000182.1:0-4284 GCA_964202765.1 Burkholderiales bacterium
TGCCGCCTACCTGCCCAGTTTGCTCAGCGGTGTGGTGCGCCACAGCAATGCCTATGGCTGGCATTTCGAGTTGGCGTTGGAGGTGGTGGGTCAACTGTCGCAAGCCCGTAGCAGCCCCGCGCGAGGATGCACGGCGGCTGAACTCGCCAGAAACCTGCAGCTCGATGCGCTGCAGTTGGAGCCGGTACTGCAAGCTTTGATCGAACTGGACTGGTTGGGGCGGGTTGCCGCGACCGATGGGCGGAGTGAAGAGCGCTGGGTGCTGCTGGTCCCCATCGCGTCAACGGCGCTGGAGCCGCTGGTCAAAAAACTGCTGATTGGCGAGATGCAGTCGCTGCAAACCTTCTATCAAAAAAGCTGGCAACGCCAAGTCACTCTGGCCGACATGATGCGCTAATTGTCAGGCGGTAGCCGGCTGCTCTTTACGAAAAAATTGCAGGACCAACGCCAGAGCTATCAGGCCCAGACCCAGCAGGTCGGAGATCCAGCCGGGATAGACCATGGCGAAACCGGCGGCGATCAGCATGCTGCGTTCCAGCATCGTGGTTTTCTTCAAGGCCCAGCCTTGGAAACCGGCGGCCAATGCGCCAATGCCGATGATGGCTGTGCCAGTCACTTTGGCAATCGACCACCAGTCAGCGCTGGCCAGTGCCTTGGTCGAACCCATCAGCAACAGGCCTTGACCGGCCGGATCGAGCACGAACATGAAGGGCAGCAAGAAAGCTGGCAGCGTGTACTTCCAGGATTGCAGCGTGGTTTTATAGGGGTCGCCACCGGTGATGGCCGCTGCGGCAAACGGCGACAGCGCTGTAGGCGGAGAGACCTCGGACAGCACGGCGTAGTAGAAGATGAACATGTGGGCGGCAAAATCGGGCACGCCGAGCTTGGTCAGCGCGGGAGCCGCAATCACGGCGCAAATAATGTACGACGCGGTCACCGGCACCGCCAGACCCACAATCCAGACCACCAGGGCAGTGAAGATGGCCGTCAGCAGCAGCGAGCCGCCAGCAAAGTCGATCACAATGGAGCTGAACTTCAAGCCCAGGCCGGTCAGTGTAACAACGCCAACGATGATGCCGGCGCCAGCGCAGGTGGAAGCCACGTTGAGAACGCCGATCGAGCCCCCTTCCATGGCCTTGACGAAAGGCGACTGGAACAGGTTTTTCAGGAAAGAACCCTTGCCCTGGAACAAATCGTAGGAAATCAGCGCCGTATCGCGGCGCAAGAAGCTGGTGGCAAATGACACAGCCGTGGCCCAGAACACCGACAGCACAGGGGAGAAGCCCATCATCATGAAGGCGACAATCGAGATCAGCGATAAGAAATGGAACCAGTAATTCTTGGTCAGCTGCCAGACGGTATCGACCTTGGCAAAAGCCACGTTGCCCATGCCGTACTTGCGCGCATCGATCTCGACCATGAAGAACAGGGCTAGATAGAACAATACGGTCGGAATCACCGCCATCAACAGCACGTCGAGGTAGGAGATTTTCAGAAATTCGGCGATCAGAAAGGCCGCCGCACCCAGCACTGGCGGCGAGATGATGGCGCCTAGGCCACCGGCAGCCAACAGGCCACCGGCCGCATTTTTCTCGTAGCCGACTTTCGCCAGCATCGGGTAGGCTACCGCGCCCAGGGTCACCGTGGTGGCTACGCCGGAGCCCGAAGGCCCACCCAGCAAAAAGGAAGCTAGGACCACGGTGCGGCCGGCGCCCGTAGGTTTGCCACCCATGGCTGAGAAAGAGAAGTCGATATAGAACTTGCCGGCGCCCGAGTACTGCAGGAAAGCACCAAAAATGGTGAACAAGATGATGAGGGAGGAAGAGACATCGACCGCTACGCCGTAAATGCCTTCGAGCGTCATGTACATCACACCGACCAGCCGTCCAATTTCGTAGCCCTTGTGGGTCCAGGGTGCTGGCAGAAAAGGTCCAAACAGCGCATAGGCGAGGAAGCAGCAGGTGATGATGGGCATGATCCAGCCGGTGCTGCGGCGCATGGCCTCCATCACCATGGCAATCAAGGCGATGCCAAAAACAATATCCCAGGCTTCAGGGGAGGTGTTTCGGTCGGTGAAATCGTCACCGCCTTGAATCAGATAGACCACGGTGCCAATGGCCAGCAGCGCCGCCAGCCAGTCCCACCACATGATGCGATGGCGAAAGCGCGGGCTGAGCGGGAACACCAAGAAGGACATGAACAGGACAAAACCGACGTGCACCGGGCGCAGAGTCTGCGTTGGCACGATGGCGTAAGCGGTGTAGAGGTGAAACACCGACATGATGAAGGCCGCAGCGATGACAAAGATGCCGAGCCAGCCTGTGAATTTGTTGGCCGCGCCTTCTTCGGCTTCGATAAATTCCTCAGCCTTGCTCAGCGCGGCTGCGCTGACGGCAACATTGGGTTCATGGGCCAAGTGGGGGTGTTCTTGTGTCATACGGGGTGACTTTGTGTGGAGCAGTGTTATGGCTCAAATAAAAAAAAGCCCCCCCAGCCTGGCTGGGGGGGTCGATGTTGGGCTGGACTTAGTTGAGCTTAATGCCTCGTTCGGCGTAGTACTTGGCAGCACCGGGGTGAAACGGAATCGGTGTAGCGCTTTGCTTTTGGTTAATGAGCTTGAAGTTGAGGGCTTCCTTGTGGACAGCGATCAGATCTGCTTGCTTCTCAAAAATGGTCTTGACGATGTTGTAAGCGGTCTTGTCGTCCATATTGTCATGGGACACCAAAATGTTCATCACGGTGGCCTGCTTGTTGTCTGTGTCCATGCCGCGATAGATGTCCTTTGGAATCACATCTTCGACATACAGGTCGCCGTACTTCTTGTTCATGGCGGCAACCACTTCGGTATGGTCGATCATTTTGAGTTTGGTACCCGGGGTGTTAGCCAGATCGGTCACGCTTGCAGTAGGCAGGCCACCGACCCAGAAGAAGGCATCAATCTTGCCGTCTTTGATGGCATTGACCGATTCGGCCACACCCAGACGCTCGCGTTTGAGGTCCTTGTCTTTGTCCAGACCGGCGGCTTCGATTACGCGAAACGCCATCACTTCGGTGGCGCTACCGGGCGATCCGGTGGAAACGCGCTTGCCTTTGAGATCGGCCATTTTGTTAATTCCGCGACCCTCGATGGTGACCACGTGCATGCGGTTCGGATACATCACCATCAAGGTTTTGAGCGGAACCTTGTTGCCTTTGAACTTGTCTTCACCACGGTAGGCATCCTGGCTGGCATCGGCCATCACCAGGGCGATATAGGGTTTGCCGCTGGCAATCAGTTTGAGATTGTCAACCGATCCGCCGGTGACTTCGGCCGTGGCTTGCAGGCCTGGCACATGCTTGGACAATATGGCGGCCATGCCGCCACCGAGCGGGTAATAGACGCCGCCGGTACCGCCGGTGGCAATCGAGATGTTCTGGGCGCTGGCGCTCAAAGACAGTACCAGTGTGGCGAGCAGCAAACTCAAGGTGGGGGCTTTCATAGGGACTCCTGAGTGAAGGGGGGGGAGGACACAGAGGCCTAGCCTCAATTCATGGATTTTGAGCGATTTTGCCACAGGCTGTCGCCCGGGTGACTAATGAGTTTCCCTCGGTCAGCCGGTCACGGGCTTGACCTTGCTGCAAGTTCAGAGTTGAATCAGACTTGATGAGCAATTGTGGGACAGATTTTTAGCCCTGTCCCTAACTGAGTAGGAAGCATCATGAAAGTCAGTGATATTTTGCGCGTTAAGGGCAACACCCTCTACACCGTCATGCCCGAACAGCCGTTGGCGCGAGCCATCGAGGTCATGGCGGAGAAGGACATCGGTTCGCTGGTGGTGATGGCGCAGGGCGAACTGGTCGGGATGTTGACGTTTCGTGAGGTCATTGTGGCTCTGGTCAGGGGGCAGGGTTCGGTTGCTGGGGTTTTGGTGGGTGATTGTCTGGCCCAGGCGCCTGCGATTTGTCAGCCCGACACCGAGATTGACGAAGTTCGCCGCTTGATGCTCGATCATCACGCGCGTTACATGCCGGTGCTGGAGCAGAAGGTATTGATGGGGGTGATCAGTTTCTACGATGTGGCCAAAGCCGTGGTGGAGAGTCAGAATTTTGAAAACACCATGCTCAAAGCCTATATCCGGGACTGGCCGGCCGATGACGCGCCAGGCCCCGTCTGAAGCAGCACCCAAGGCTCTGGGATAATCTGCTGCATGAGCGCAAACACCTTCGGCAATCTTTTCGCTGTTACCAATTTTGGAGAGTCGCACGGACCCGCCATCGGCTGCGTGATCGATGGCTGCCCGCCAG
>CAXNKH010000183.1:0-4263 GCA_964202765.1 Burkholderiales bacterium
ATGTGCAGCAGGTGTTGGGTGAAGTGGATTTGCTGCTGTCTCAGCTCAAGCGTCGTTTGCCTGCTGATG
The DNA here is from genome assembly GCA_964202765.1 of Burkholderiales bacterium. Lineage (GTDB taxonomy): Bacteria > Pseudomonadota > Gammaproteobacteria > Burkholderiales > Burkholderiaceae_C > CAXNKH01. The sequence continues at coordinate 70 of CAXNKH010000183.1, forward strand.
CGACCGGTTTGCACAAGCTGCGAAGCTTGAACCAGTTCCTCTATCGGGACCTGGGTTTCGCCTGCAATTTCAACCATTACGATGACCCCGACAACAGCTACCTGAACAAGGTGTTGCGCAATCGGCGCGGCATTCCCATTTCGCTGGCTGTGCTGTGGCTGGAGTTGGCCCAAGGCCTGGGCTTGAAAGCCAGAGGCGTGAGTTTCCCTGGACATTTCTTGGTGAAAGTCAAGTTGCTCGAAGGTCAGGTCATTCTTGATCCATTGAGCGGCCAGTCACTCAGCCATGAACAGTTGTCGGAGCGACTCGAGCCTTACCGTCAACCCGCTGGAGGGGGACCCGAGTTTGACAGTTCACTGGGTGTCTATTTGCGCGCTGCGGCGCCCCGCGACATCATTCAAAGAATGCTGGCCAACCTCAAGATCATTCACCAGACTCAGGACGATGAGTCTCGACTGCTGGCGGTGCAAGACCGGCTGGACGTGCTGTTAGCAGGACCAGTGAAAGCACGCTGAACAAAGCGCCGGCTACAAAAGTGAAGCGGGCGCCGAGTTGATCCCATACAACCCCCGCCAGCGTGCTGGCCAACAGCAGGGCGACGCCGCTGACCAGATTGAAGCAGCCAAAGGCTGTGCCACGCAGGTCAGCTGGCGCATGGTCAACCACCATTGCTGCGAGCAGCCCCTGGGTCATGGCCATGTGCAAGCCCCACAGTGAAATCCCGGCCCAGACCCAGGTCCAGTGGTTGCTCCAGGCCAGCATGGCATCGGCGATGATCAGCACCAGCAGGCCCCAGGCCAATAATTTGGGACGACCGATTGAGTCTGAAATTCGTCCAAACGGGTAGGCACCCAGGGCATAAATGACATTCATGGCGATCAGGACCAACGGAGTCCAGGCCAAAGGCAAGCCGCCTTGCTCGGCCCGCAGGATCAGAAAGACTTCGCTAAAACGCGCCAGGGTAAAGACCGCTCCCAAGCCAACCACCCACCAATAGGATGAACCCAGACGCTTCAGATTGGTTCGCTGGAGCGGGTTGCTGCGTGCCGCCGTGGCAGCTTGCTTTGGCTCGGGCACCGCAAGCAGCAGCAGGGCAACGCACAACACAGCTGGGATAGTGGCCACCCAGAAAATAGCCTGGAAATCATTGGCCCACAACAGCATCAATCCGATCGCGATCAGGGGCCCCAGAAAGGCACCGACAGAATCGAGCGACTGGCGCAGTCCGAAAGCAGCACCGCGCAACTGTGGCGGTGCCAGGTCGGCCACCAGGGCATCGCGCGGCGCACCGCGAATTCCTTTGCCGATCCGGTCCAGTACGCGCGCTGCGAAAATCATGCCGGTTGTGGTCGCCAGCGCGAACAGGGGTTTGGACAAGGCGCCCAGGCTGTAGCCCAATACCGCCAGTGGTTTGCGTTTTCCCCAGTAGTCACTCAGGGCGCCTGAAAATACCCGGGTCATGAGCGCTGTGGCTTCGGCCACGCCTTCGATCAGGCCAATCATCCAGACGCTGGTTCCCAACACTGTGACCATGAAGACGGGCAGTAGGCTGTGAATCATCTCCGAGGAGATGTCCATCAGCAGGCTGACACAACCCAGAGCCCAGATGCTGGAGGGCAAGCGGTTCATTGACTTTCCCTGAGCTGCCTGATCTGCGCTGACTGGCTGGTTCAGGCCACCACGACTGGTGCGCCGTCGCCGCGCTGCGCAATCAGGCCAATTTCGAAAACACTTTCGCCGGAACGCCTGAGGGTTTCGGCAGTCGCTTGCGCCTGGTCGGCAGCGACCACCACCACCATGCCAATGCCGTTGTTGAACGTGCGGTTCATTTCGATGTCATCGATACCGGCGGTTTTTTGCAGCCAGGCAAACAGCTCGGTTTGTGGCCAGCTGCCCTTTCTCAAGTGAGCCGCAGTGCCCTCAGGCAACACCCGAGGAATATTCTCCAGCAAGCCCCCGCCCGTGATGTGGGCCAGTGCCTTGATCGGGTGCAGTGCCAACGCGGCCAGAACATTCTTGACATAGAGCCGGGTCGGCTCCATCACCGCTTGTTTAAATGGTTTCCCGTCCAGGGCGGCTGGCAGATGAGGCTCGGCCCGTTCTATGCATTTTCGAACCAAGGAAAAACCGTTGGAGTGCACGCCACTGGAGGCCAGACCCAGGACCACATCGCCGGGCATGATACTTTGACCGGTCAGAATTTTCGATTTTTCAACGGCGCCCACAGCGAAACCGGCAAGGTCATATTCACCAGCCGGGTACATGCCAGGCATTTCTGCGGTTTCTCCGCCAATCAAGGCGCAACCTGAGAGCTCACACCCTTTGGCGATGCCGCCGATCACGGCAGCCGCAGTGTCCACGTCGAGCTTGCCACAGGCAAAATAATCCAAGAAAAACAGCGGTTCGGCGCCCTGGACCAGTACATCATTGACGCTCATGGCCACCAGGTCGATACCAACGGTGTCGTGCATTTCCCACTCGAAAGCCAGCTTGAGTTTTGTGCCAACGCCGTCGGTCCCGGAAACCAGCACTGGCTCCTGGTATCGTTTGGGCACTTCAAACAGGGCGCCAAATCCGCCAATTCCAGCCAGAACGCCTTCGCGCATGGTCTTTTTAGCCAGGGGTTTGATCCGTTCGACCAGCGCATCACCGGCGTCAATATCGACGCCAGCGTCTTTGTAGAAGAGGGGAGTTGTGGTCATGTGAGGTGCTTGGGTTCGTCTGTCGGCGTGAGCCCGATAGAATTTAGGGAGATTTTAAGCGCTATGCAATTCACACCTCACCAAAAATATGCCGCAGCCTGGACTTGCCTAGTCTCTGTATTGGCCTTGGTGCTATGGGGTCTGGCTTCGGTCCTGACCCCTTTTGTCGTGGCCGCTGTACTGGCTTACGCCTTGACGCCCGTGGTCAACCGACTCCATAGCTTGACGGGTGAGCGATTGCCGCGTTTCCTGGTCGTGCTGCTGGTCGAGTTGTTGCTGATCGTGGTGGTGCTGGGCGTGATGTTCCTGATCGTTCCTGTGCTGTCCAAGGAATTGCCCTTGATGCGCGAGCAGGTTCCGCTGCTGCTGGAGCGAATCAACACCTGGATGCAACCGATCATGGCCTCCATCGGTCTGAACTTTTCGTTCGACATCGCATCGATCAAAGCCTTCATGCTGACCTACCTCAACGCCAATTTTGAGGAGGCATTCAGCTCGCTGCTGTCCTCTTTGAAAATTGGCGGCAGCCTGGCACTGACCCTGATTGGCAACGCCGTGCTGATCCCGGTGGCTTTGTTTTACCTGTTGAAGGACTGGCAGACACTGGTCGCGCGCACGCTGGTTCTGGTGCCCCCGAGTTTGCGCCAGCCTTATGACCAGTTCATGGGGGAAGCGGACGACATACTGGGCCAGTATTTGCACGGTCAGTTGTTGGTGATGCTGTTGCTGGCGGTGTTCTACAGTACCGGCTTGTTCTTGTTTGGCTTGGATCTGGCCCTGCCCATCGGCATCTTCACCGGCCTGGCGATTTTCGTGCCTTACCTGGGTTTCGGTTTGGGTTTGCTGCTGGCCACGCTGGCGAGTTTGCTGCAGTTCGCCGCAAGCGCCGGCCCGGGTTCGGCCTTGCTGGTCGTTGCCGTGGTGTACGGATCAGGTCAACTGGTCGAGAGTTTCTTTTTGACGCCTAGACTGGTCGGCGAACGGATTGGTTTGCATCCTCTGGCCGTCATTTTTGCCTTGCTGGCTTTTGGTCAATTGTTCGGTTTTGTCGGCGTGCTGCTGGCCTTGCCCGCCAGTGCCGTGTTGTTGGTGGCCATGCGGCGCGCCCGTCAACGCTACCTCAACAGCAGCTTGTACCGAAGTTGAGGAGCGCCGGTGCAACAGATCACCCTTGATATTGGACTGACCATCGGGCCGACCTTGGCCAATTTTTTTACCGGCTCGAACGCGCCCGCCTACCAGCATTTTCAACAGGCTGTGGAGGGCCACAAGGCTGGAGTGGCCCTGCCTACGGTGCCGACCTACCTCTGGGGAAGCAGTGGTAGCGGGAAAACTCATTTGCTCCAAGCCGTACGGCAGAGCTTGCAGCAGCAAGGTGGCGCCGTCGGCTGGCTAACTGCCTCGGTCCATGAACCGCTGGACTTTGATCCGAGCTGGGTTGCGCTGATGCTCGATGAGGTTGAACTCTATGACTCAATGCAACAGCACACCG
>CAXNKH010000184.1:0-4238 GCA_964202765.1 Burkholderiales bacterium
ATTTGGCGCTGCAGTCCGATGTTAAATCCACAAAGTTTCATGCCACCACCTTCAGATTTTTTCCTTCGGCCTGATGGTCTGACGCGGCCTTGATAAAGGCGTTGAACAGCGGGTGACCGTCCCACGGAGTTGACTTGAATTCAGGATGAAATTGAACGCCGATGAACCAGGGGTGAACGCTTTGTGGCAATTCAATGATCTCGGTCAGCTGCTCGCGTTGCGTCAGTGCCGAGATCACCAGACCGGCTTGGCGCAAGGCGTCAAGGTAGTTCACATTGGCCTCGAAGCGGTGCCGATGGCGCTCGGTCACCACATCGCCATAAATCTGGTGGGCCAAGGTGCCCGGGTTGATGTCCGAGCTTTGTGCGCCCAGTCGCATGGTGCCGCCCAGATCAGAGTTTTCGTTGCGGGTTTTGATGCTGCCGTCGGCATCATTCCATTCCGTGATCAGGGCAATCACCGGATTCGGCGTGTTGGGTTCGAACTCGGTGCTGTTGGCGTCGGCCAGTCCCGCCACGTGCCGCGCAAACTCAATGGTGGCGACTTGCATACCGAGGCAAATTCCCAGATAAGGAATCTTGTTTTCACGGACAAACCTGACCGTACATATCTTACCTTCGATCCCGCGTTTGCCAAAGCCCCCGGGCACCAGAACAGCATCGTATTTGGCCAGCTGGGAGGAACTTTGGGGGGTGATGGTTTCACTGTCGATGTAGTCGATCTTGACGCGTGTCTGGTTCTTCATTCCGGCATGGCAAATCGCTTCGTTCAGCGATTTGTAGCTGTCGCTTAAATCCACATACTTGCCCACCATGGCAATCGTGATTTCGGACTGGGGATGTTGGGTGGCATAAAGCAGCTCGTCCCAACGCTTGAGATTGGCCGGCGGTGTGTTGAGCCTCAGCTTGTCGCAGATCAGACCATCGAGACCCTGCTCGTGCAGCATGCGCGGCACTTTGTAAATGATGTCGACGTCCCACATCGAAATCACGCCCCATTCGGGAACGTTGGAGAACAGGGAGATTTTGGCGCGCTCCTCATCGGGGATCGGTCGATCGGCGCGACACACCAAGGCGTCCGCCTGAATGCCGATCTCGCGCAATTGCTTGGCCGTGTGCTGGGTCGGTTTGGTTTTGAGCTCGCCTGCGGCTGCGATCCACGGCACATAGCTCAAGTGAACAAAGGCGCTGCTGTTGGGGCCCAGTTTGAGGCTCATCTGGCGCACGGCTTCGAGGAAAGGCAAGGACTCAATGTCACCCACCGTACCACCAATTTCGACGATGGCGACATCAACCGCCTCGGGTGTGTCAAAGCCAGCGCCGCGCTTGATGAATTCCTGGATTTCGTTGGTGACGTGGGGGATGACCTGAACCGTCTTACCCAGGTAATCGCCGCGGCGTTCTTTTTCAAGAACACTTTTGTAAATTTGACCGGTGGTGAAGTTGTTGGCTTTGCGCATCCGGGTTTCAACGAAGCGCTCATAGTGACCCAGATCGAGGTCGGTTTCTGCGCCGTCGTCAGTCACGTACACCTCACCATGCTGAAATGGTGACATGGTCCCCGGATCGACGTTGAGATAAGGATCGAGCTTGATCAAAGTGACTTTGAGGCCCCGCGATTCCAAAATCGCAGCTAAGGAGGCTGAGGCGATTCCCTTACCAAGGGAGGACACCACACCGCCGGTGACGAAGACAAATTTGGTCATGCCAGAGTGAGCTTGTAACAGCCCAATGGGGTGGAAATGGCGATTATAAAGGTCTGATACATTGCCCCCATGAATGAACTTGGGGGAAAACACATTGTTTTGGGGCTCACCGGCGGTGTTGCTTGTTACAAGGCGGCCGAGTTGTGCCGTGCCCTGGTCAAGCAGGGTGCGACAGTCCAGGTGGTGATGACCGAAGCGGCAGCCCAATTCATTACGCCAGTGACCATGCAGGCCCTGAGCAATCGGCCGGTCTACAGTTCGCAATGGGACGCTCGCGAAGACAACAACATGGCGCATATCAACTTGAGCCGGCAAGCCGATGCGATTCTGATTGCCCCCTGCAGTGCTGATTTCATGGCCAAGTTGCTGCATGGACGCGCCGATGAACTGCTCAGTCTGATGTGCCTGGCACGCCCGATTGATTCTGTGCCCTTGCTACTGGCCCCGGCGATGAACCGGGAAATGTGGGCCCACCCAGCGACCCAACGCAATCTGGCGCAACTCACGGCCGATGGAGCGACCATTTTTGGCGTCGGCAGTGGTTTTCAAGCCTGTGGCGAAACCGGTGACGGACGCATGCTCGAGCCCCAGGAGTTGTTGCAGGATCTGATTGCCTTCTTTCAGCCCCATCGATTGCAGGGACGCCATGTGTTGATCACGGCGGGGCCGACCTATGAGGCGATCGATCCGGTGCGCGGCATTACCAATCTGTCCAGCGGGAAAATGGGGTTTGCCGTGGCCCAGGCCGCGGTTGAGGCCGGGGCCGAGGTCACGCTGATTGCCGGACCGGTCAGTCTCGCAACCCCTCGTGGCGTGACCCGGGTTGATGTGCGATCGGCACTGGACATGATGCAAGCGGTGCAAAGTCGGATTGCACTGGCCAGTGTGTTTGTGGCGACGGCCGCCGTGGCGGATTGGAGGCCGGCAACGCAGGCCGAGCACAAGATCAAGAAAGACGCGAGCGGCCAGCCCCCTGAGCTTGGTTTTGTTGAAAATCCGGACATCTTGGCGTGGGTGGCCCAAACTCCTCGGGCCCGCAGTGGCGCCTTGTTCTGTGTCGGCTTTGCCGCCGAGAGCCAGGATCTGTTGGCCCAGTCCCAGGCCAAACGCTTGCGCAAGCAGGTCCCGTTGCTGGTGGGTAATATTGGCCCCGCCACTTTTGGGCAGGATGAAAATGCTTTGTTGCTGGTGGATGCACAAGGCGTCACGGAAATGAAGCTTGCCCCCAAGCTTGTTTTGGCGCGGCAATTGATTGCCGAAATTGCGAATCGAACTCACCCCGTTAAAGCATGAACATCGACGTCAAAATCATTGATCCGCGAATGGCCGATCAGTTGCCGAGCTACGCCACGCCCGGCAGCGCCGGCCTGGATTTACGGGCCTGCCTGGACCAGGCTCTGACTTTGCAGCCCAATGCCTGGAAGCTGGTGCCGACAGGAATTGCGATTTATCTGCAAGACCCCGGTTTTGCCGCCATGATCTTGCCGCGCTCCGGTCTGGGCCACAAGCACGGCATTGTGCTGGGTAATCTGGTGGGCTTGATTGATTCGGACTACCAGGGCCAACTCATGGTCAGCGCCTGGAATCGCAGTGATGTGGCGTTCACCATCGCACCGATGGAGCGGATCGCGCAACTGGTGATTGTGCCAGTGGTACAGGCCCAGTTTAAGGTGGTGAGCGAATTTTCGGCCAGCCAGCGGGGCGAAGGTGGTTACGGTTCCACCGGCAAATCCTGATCGACTGAGGCCTTGACTGCGGGCGCTGCCGCAGGCGCGGGTTTCAGTGCAGGCTGTCGCTCCCCGGTTCGATGCTGTGAGGTGCCGTCACCCTGAAAAACCCGGTTCCGGCTGAGCCTTTTTCGATTTCTTCTTCACTGGCCTGGCGCACTGATTCCACTCTCAGGCTCAGTCGCAGCGCAATCCCGGCCAGCGGATGGTTGCCGTCGAGAACCACATGGTCCGGGTAAATGTCGGTGACCGTGTACAAGGCATCTTTGGGCGCCAAGGCGTTGCAACCGGCTGGCAGGGCGCAGCCCTCGAATGTCAGACCTTCTTCCAGTTCGGCCGGGAACAAAGACCTTGCTTCCAAAAACAGAAGCTGGTCATTGAAATCACCAAAAGCTTCTTCCGGCTCGAGCTGCAGGGCAACAGTTGCGCCGGCTTCGTAGCCCATTAACAGCTCTTCAATTTTTTTAAAAAGATCGTCGCCGCCGATCAGAAACTCAACCGGTTCGTCCAGAATGTCGAGTTCTTCGCCCAGCGTGTCCTTGAGCGTCCAGGTCAAAGCGACCACACAATGTTGAGAAATTTTCATGGGAGAATTGTCGCAGAATGGACATTGACCAAGCATTGCCCTTGCTGGGGGACTTAAGCCCACAGCAGTTCATGAAACGCCATTGGCAGAAGAAGCCTTTGTTGGTGCGCCAAGCCGTTCCCGATTTCAGCCCCTTGCTCAGCCGCAGTGACTTGTTTGAACTGGCTTCGCGCGAGGGGGTCGAGTCCAGGTTGCTGCAACAGCAGGGGAAGGGCGGGTC
>CAXNKH010000185.1:0-4235 GCA_964202765.1 Burkholderiales bacterium
CATGGCCAATCTTCCCTTGTCAGCCAATGTCATGTTCCACACGGTCATGGCCACCAAAATGCCTTTCGCCGGACGCGGCTAAGGGCCCTTCTAAAGTTCTGGGGACAGGGCTGGCTCGCTAAAGCGTAGCTGCGGTTTGTCCCGCAAATTCTAAGAACGAGCCAGCCTGCTGGCGCTAAAAGGACGCTGCTGCGGCCACTGGTCCGCGGTGAGGCCGTGTTGGTACACCGTCTCACACGCCGCTTGAAAAGCGCCCTGACCGGCTGCCAGTCGGGCTCCTATCATTCCCGCCAGTACATCCCCGGTTCCGGCCGAGGCCAGCCTGGCGCTGCCGCTGGGGTTGATGGCGCTCAGCTGGCCCGGCGCAGCCACCACGGTACCCGAACCCTTGAGCACCACCACGCAGTCAAAGCGCTCAGCCAGTTGCTGGGCTGCGGCCAGCCGGTCCGCTTGAACCAGCGCCGTCGCTACGCCCAGCAGTCGGGCCGCCTCAAGCGGGTGGGGGCTCAGCACGGTATCGCGGCACCGCGTCGCCCGAGCGCGCAAAAGAAGTTGCAGCTGACTGTCCTGCGCCAAGGCGTTGAGAGCATCGGCATCGAGTACCAACCGCGATGAGGTCGACAGAATCCGGGGCAAGGAATCCCGGATGGCTGTTGCGCCACCACAGCCTGCGACTACGGTCATGGACTCCAGCCGCAGGGAGGCTATGGAGCGAAACATCAGCTCGGGTTGGACTGGATCGGCAACCAAGCGATCATCCAGCAGGCCAACAAAGACACGTCCGGCACCTGCGTAAAGGGCCGCCCTGGCTGCGAGCAATGCCGCACCCGTCATACCGCTGGCGCCGCCGATCACGGCGACATCGCCGTAGCTTCCTTTGTGCGAGTCATGGCTGCGGCTATTAATTTGAGCTGGGGCGATCAGCTTGGCGCTCGCGCTGGCCTGCCTGGCTTGCTCTGAGGTTCCCAGTGCATCAAACCAGACCACGCCAGTGCAGTCGCGCCCCTGGGCCGTGAACAGGCCGGGTTTGAGCGTCAGCAAGCTCAAGGTGAGCTGGGCTCGAACTGCCCAGTCGGGCGCCTGTCCCGTGTCCGGATTGAGCCCTGACGGCAGATCGACTGCGAGCACGGGCGCTGCCGATGCGTTGACCCGAGCCAGATACTGGGCCAGTTGCCCCGTCGGCGGCCGGACCCGTCCGATACCCAACAAGGCGTCTATGCAAAGCTCAAAGGACGGCGGTGGCGCTTCGCTGAACAGCACGCCGGCATCCCTGGCTCGTGCCCAGGACAGGACGGCATCGACAGGAGCGCTGTCTGGCCGTCCTAGCCAGTTAACGACGGCTTGCTTGCCCCATTGTTTTAAATGGACAGCGGCTTCCAGTCCATCGCCGCCGTTGTTGCCGGGTCCACAAGCCAGCCATATGGTTTTGGCGTGAGGCGTCAATGCCAGCGCCAGTCGGGCCAAAGCCAGGCCCGCGCTTTGCATCAGAGCATGGGGAGGCAGGGTGCCAGCCAGGCTTTGTTCCAGCTGTCGACTGGCATCAGCGCTGTGCAGTGGCTCGGGCGTGGCGTACTCGAGTTGTTTCATCGGTGATTCATCATGCCACGCTTAGCCAGTAAGTCGGGCAACTCCGAAGCCGGCCAGATCGATGGCCGGCTTTTTGTTTGTGATCAGATCAGCCACGGCGCGGGCCGAGCCGCAACTCAAGGCCCAGCCGCTGGAACCGTGGCCACAGTTGAGCCAGAGACCGGGGATGCCACTGGCGCCCAGCAACGGCGGGCCATCGGGCAGCATGGGACGGGCCCCTTTCCAAACTTGAACTCCGGTGCTGTGTTGGGCCGCACCTGGAAACCAATCGTTGAGAACTTTGTAGAGAGTCAGAATAGCGTTTTCATTTTTGTGAAGGGGCGAGCCGCCAATTTCGGCGTTGCCAGCCACCCGAATCCGATTTCCCAATCTTGTAATGGCCACTTTGTAGCGCTCGTCCATCACGGCGCTGCGTGGCGCGTTGAGGGGTTCGCGCAGCGGGGCGCTGACCGAATAGCCGTAGACCGGTGCCATGGGAATTTTCAAACCTAGCGGCCTGAGCAGTGGGGCCGAAGCCAAGCCGGCGCACATCACCACCGCATCAAAAAGCAATGCTGTTTTGGGGTTCTGCAAATGCACCTGGACGGCGGGGGTCACATCGATTCGAGTCACGACGCTGTTGAATACAAAATTCACGCCCTTGGCTTGAGCCTCGTTTTTGAGCAACAGCGCGAATTCACGGCAGTTTCCCACTTCGTCTCCCAGCACGTTAACAGCACTGTGAAACTTCATTCGAGGGTTCAGCGCGGGCTCGATTTTTTGGGCGATTTCCGTGCTGAGTTCTTGCCAGGCGATTCCGGCTTCGGTGAGGACTTGCAAACTCGATTGCATTCGCTTTCGGTCCTGCTCGGAGCGCAACAAAATCAGGTAGCCCTCACTGCGGTCGTAGCCCAGCTGCAAGTCCTTGGTCACCTGATGCAGGCGCTCGCGGCTGTAGCAGGCTAGGCGGTGCATCCGGGCCCGATTCGCCAAATAGGTCTCTATTCGACAGGCGCGATAGAACTTCCACAGCCAAGTCAACTCGGCGCTTGACAGTGGCCAGCACAATTTGACCGGTGCGAAGCCGCCGAACAGTTGTGACAGAACTTTCAATGGCAGGCCCGGCGCCGCCCAGGGCGTGACATAGCCAGGTGCAACGATGCCAGCATTGGCAAAACTCGCCTCTTCAGCGGCTGTTCCATGCCGTTCGAACACCGTGACCTCGTGGCCATCGGTGGCCAGTTCATACGCTGTGGTGACGCCCACAATTCCGGCGCCAATGACTGCAATTTTCATAAAGCTTGCATCGTGGACGCAAGCCGTTGCTCAATCAGCAAGGCCAGGTTCAAAATCGGCTCGTCGTGCAGTGCGCCATGCCATAGCATCAGGCCCACAGGCAGTTCATCCGGGGCCTGGCAGGGGATCGAGATGGCGCAACCGTCGAGCATGTTCACCAGGCTGGTGTTGCGCAGCAGTTGGGCGTTGATTGCAAAGAACGCCTGATCCCGCTCGCGACCTGGCGCCAGGTCGGCAATGGCTGGCGCAACCAAGGGTACAGTGGGCGACAGCACGGCGTCATAAGCCCTAAGGGACTGCTCCATTTTGGCGATCCAGTGCGCACGTGCTTGCGTCAGTTCAATGTATTCATAGGCAGTCATGCTGGCGCCGCGCTGAATGCGGGCCAGTACCCGGGGGTCGTAATGGGCTTCGCTGCGCTCAATCAGCCGCCGGTGCCAGCTGTAACTCTCGGCCGCAGAAAACCCGCCACTGGCCTGAATTGCGCCGAGTTCGTTGAGGGTGTCAAGCTGGATTTCTTCGATCTGAGCGCCCGCTTGGCGCAGGGTATTTAAGCTTCGTTGGTAGGCACGGCTGACAGTGGGGTCCAGGCCATCGTGCATCAAGGTGGTCACGACGGCCAGCCGATAGGAGGACAGGGGGGCACGACGACGCGCCACGCTGCACTGGGCTAGGATCTCATGGCACAAAATCGCATCCCGCACCGAACGGGTCAGGGCGCAGACCGTGTCCATGGTGGTCGATAAAGGCACTGTGCCAGTTGTCGGGACGAGTCGGGCCGTATTTTTGAAACCAACGATGCCGTTGAGGGCGGCCGGAATCCGGATCGAACCCCCGGTGTCCGAGCCCAGGCCGATGAAGGCGGCGCCAGCGGCAACCGACACGGCCGCTCCTGAGGAGGAACCCCCGGGTATGCGGGGCAGATCTGTGGCAGCGGCATTGGCAGGGGTGCCAAAATGGGGGTTGATACCGACCCCGGAAAAAGCGAATTCGACCATGTTGCTGCGACCGATCAGCACGCCACCGGTGGACTTCAGCCGGGCGACGGCTGGACAATCCTGTGCAGCCGGCACTGCATCAGACAGGGCGGTTGAGCCGGCGCTGCTGATCTGGCCCTGAATGTCAAACAGGTCTTTGATTGAGACCGCCAGTCCAGCCAGGGGCAGGCCGGCTTGCGCTGGGTCGGCGGCGTTGGCGCGCGCTGAATCAAACAGAGTTTGAAGAAAAACATGGTCGCACTTTTTGGATTGAGAGACTTCAATACAGCGTTCGAGTTCGGCGACGGCGCTGGTTTGTCCAAGGCGCAGGCGTTCTCGCGTGGCGTGGAGGTCTAGCAAGAGGGTAGAAGTGTGTTTCATATGTTACAATTGGCC
>CAXNKH010000186.1:0-4229 GCA_964202765.1 Burkholderiales bacterium
CAAGCTGGCGTAATAGCCTTGCAGGGTATGGGCCACAGCGCGCGCCGTACCTCCAGGAAAAATAACGATGCGAAAGCCTTTGGACTGCAGCTCGGCGGCGTTCAACACCGGTGTCTTGCCGCCTTCGACCATATTGGCCAGCAAGGGAATGCGCTGACCGAAACGCTTGCAAGCAAGGTCCATCTGCTCAGACGTGCGCAAAGCCTCAATGAACAAAGCATCAACGCCGCACGCCAGATAACGTTCGGCCCGCTCCAGAGCAGCGTCCAGCCCTTCCACGGCCACAGCATCGGTTCGAGCCAGAATCAGCGTTTCACTGCTGTTGCGCGCATCGAGTGCAGCTTTGAGCTTGCCCACCATCTCTGACACTGGAACCACCGTTTTCCCGTCCAAATGGCCGCAACGCTTGGGAAAGGTTTGGTCTTCCAACTGGATCATGGCCGCACCGGCACGCTCAATACCTTTGACGGTTCGCATCACGTTGAGCGCATTGCCAAAACCGGTATCGGCATCGACGATCACCGGCAGACTGACTCGCTCGGTAATGCGCGCCAAAGTGTCCGCCACTTCCGTGAAAGTCGTGAGCCCAACATCAGAGCGTCCAAGCCGGGTATAGGCGATGGAGGCACCTGACAAATAGAGAGCCTCAAATCCGGCCTGCTCCGCCAACAGGGCGCTGAGGGCGTCGTAGACACCGGGGGCCAGCAAAGCCTGAGGCTGCTGAATACGTTGATGGAGAGAGGTTGGCATAGGTCCCTGATTGTAAATAGCGTGATTTAACCCAGATAGTTCTTAGGCGGGCCTTCGTCCTTGCGCGTTCCCTGGCGAGGCTCAGGCCTGTGCCAACTGCTCGGCGGCCGTCCCCGCCGCCAGCCAGCCGCCACCAACGGCACTGAGCAAGCCGTTGCCCGACAGATAGCCCCAGACCGCATTGCCCGACACGCCGCGGGCCGCGCCACCGGCAGCCAACAAGTTGGGCAAGGCTGATCCGTCGGCGCGCAGCACGCGGCAATGCGCGTCAATGTCCAGGCCGCCTTGGGTGTGAAACAAGGTGCCGGTGACCTTGACCGCATAAAAAGGCGCGCTCAGGGCCCGTTTGAAACTGCGGCCCAAGGCGTCTTGACTGCCTGGGGCCAGCGCCGCCAGGGTTTGCTGCAAGGTGTTGGCGTCACAGCCGATCAGGGTAGCCAACGCCGGCACATCGGCAGCCACCTTCAGGGCGCCAGCGTCCTCGGCCTGGACAAAGTCCGGGAAACTGCGGGCCAGCGCGAGCAAGGGCGCATCAAAGACATTGAAAGCCATGCCGCCAGGTTGATCAAGCACATGGACAGCGGCTTCCGAGTAGCCCTGGGTTTCGTCATGAAAACGCTGGCCACGGCTGTTGATTTGCACGGCGCCTTCCATCATCACGGCCCAGCTCATGAGTGCAGCCTGCGGTGTGACCCAGGAGCCGTGGCCCTGGTAGCCTCCCAGGTCAGCGAGTCGCGCCCCCAGGGCCTTTCCCCAGGCGATGGCGCTGCCGTCGTTGCCCACATGGCCGACAAACAAAGCCTGCGCCATGGCTGGCAAAAGTTCGCTGACCAGCTGCGCATTGCCACCAAAACCGTTGCAGGCGAGGATGAGCACTTCGCAGGCCAGGTACTCCAGCGAGCCGTCAGGTCGCTGGTAGCCAACGCCCAGCACCAGGTCATCCGCGTTTATCCACAACTCGCGCACCACGGCTTGGTTCAGCACGTCGGCGCCAGCGGCGCTGGCGACACGCTCGAGCTGCACCATCAGCGCGGCGCCAGTGCGCTCGGGCAAGGCGTGCATGCGGCGCACACAGTGGCCCGGGTACAAAAAACCGTCCAGCACTTCAAAGCCAATGCCGTGTTGCTCCAGCGAGTCGATGGCCTGCGCCACGGCCTGCGCATAGGCTGGCACCAGGTGCGGCGCAGCTGTGCCGTGGGCTTTGGCCTGGATATCTTCGGCAAAGCGTTCGACCGAGTCAACAATGCCCAGCGACTTTTGCAGACGGGTGCCCGCCGCCGGAATGAAGCCCGAGGACAAGGCCGTGGAGCCCTGGGAAATAGGGTCACGTTCGAGCAATACGCAGTCAATGCCGGCATCACGCAAACGCACCGCCGCGGTCAGGCCACAGGCGCCCGCACCCACCATCAGCACCGGCACTTGCGGCGTGTCCACCGGCATGGCGGCGGCTCGGACGAGACACGGACCCATCGTCGCTGGTGAAGGTTTTGTGCTGCTCATGGTTTCAAAGCGTCCTTGATCGAAATACGGGCATGCATGCTGCTGACCTGCATCAAAGTCCCAAATAGTTCTTGCGTAAATCTGGGTCACGGGCCAACTCTTGGGCTGGACCCTGCATCGCGACCACGCCGTTTTCAATCAGGTAGGCGCGGTTCGCAATGGCCAGCGTCTGAACCGCGTTTTGCTCCATCAGGAGAATCGACTGACCCTCCTGGTTGATTCTGCGAATCAAGGCAAACATCTCTTCCACCAACAAGGGCGACAAACCGAGCGAGGGCTCGTCCATGATCAGCAAGTCAGGCTCAGACATCAGGCCGCGGCCAATGGCCAGCATCTGCTGCTCGCCCCCAGACAGCGTGCCTGCCAGTTGCGCAAAGCGTTCCTTCAGGCGCGGAAAAATAGCGACCACGCGCTCCAGATTTTTCTGGCGGTTGCGCTTGCCGCGCACCAAGCTGCCGAGCTCAAGGTTTTCCATCACGTTGAGGTTGGGGAAAACGCGACGTCCTTCGGGCACATGAATCACGCCGAGTTTTACGATGTCGGTTGAGCTCATGCCCACCAGTTGCTGGCCGCGAAAGTGGATCGAGCCCGAGAAGGGCTGGTACAGCGCCGAGATATTGTTATTGAGCGTGGACTTGCCAACCCCGTTGCTGCCCAGAACTGCCACGATCTCGCCTTGGCCGACATCGAGGTCAATCCCGCGCAGAATCTCAACCTTGCCGTAGCCGGCGTACAAGGAACGGATTTCAAGCATGGTTGGCCTCTTGCACCATCGGCTCGGTCGCACCGCGACCCAGGTAGGCTTCGATCACCGCCGGGTTGTTGACCACTTCGCGCGGCGCGCCGTGGGCAATGATCTTGCCGTAGGACAGCACATAGATGTGCTCGGACAAACTCATCACCGCTTGCATCACATGCTCGATCAGCAGGACCGTGACACCGCTGGCGCGGATGTTACGGATGATCTCGATGATCTCGATGATCTCCGATGGGTTCAAGCCGGCCATCACTTCATCGAGCAGCAGGAGCTTGGGGTTGGTGGCCAGTGTTCGGGCCAGTTCCAGGCGTTTGCGTCCGGCAACGGTCAGGTCGGCTGCCGGCTGGTCCAGTTGCGCGCCCATGCCCACTTGCTCGGCAACGCGGCGAGCGTGTTCCCAGGCTTGGCTGCGATCGTGAAATTTCTGGTAAGAACCCACCGCGATGTTTTCGTGCACCGTAAGTTTGGCAAAGGGCTGCGTGATCTGGAAGGTGCGCACCATACCGCGGCGCGCGATCTGGTGCACCGGCCAGCCGGTGATGTCCTCGCCCTGGAAAACAACCTGTCCGGCATTGATCGGCTGAAAGCCGGCGATGCAGGAAAACAGCGTGGTCTTGCCCGCGCCATTGGGTCCGATCAGCGCCACAATGCGGCCCTCGCCGACCTCCAGGGAGGCATCGTCAACAGCTTTCAGCCCACCGAAAATCTTGCTCAATCCTACGACCTTGAGCATCATGCGCCCCCTTGCTTGAAACGCTGACCGATGCGCTTGAACAGATCGATCAAGCCATTGGGCAAAAAGGCGATGATGATCACCAGCAAGCTACCGTAAAGTACCAGTGACAGGCCCTGGATGTTGGTCATCACGCGGGTCACGTCACTAACACCGGCCAATAGCAGCGCGCCGATCAGAGGACCATAGACGGTGCCGGCACCACCGATCATGCTGACCAGCAGCATCTCGACCGACTTATCGACCCCGAACACGATGGTCGGATCGATATACAGGAAGTACTGGGCAAAGAAGCAGCCGCCCACCCCACACATCGCACCCGACAACACCATTACCTTTAGTTTTTCTCGGAAGATGTTGATGCCCAAGGCCATGGCGGCATCTTCGTTTTCACGGATGGCCGCCAGCTGCGCACCAAAGCGCGAACGCTGGAGCCACAGCGCCACCGCCACTGACATAACGGTCAGCGCCAGAATTAGAAAGTAAAAA
>CAXNKH010000187.1:0-4201 GCA_964202765.1 Burkholderiales bacterium
GCCAACGCCGGACTCGGCGCCGTCTCGCATCTGTGCGGCCTGCTGTTCCAAAGCCAGATCGCTCTGGACCTAAACACCATTCCTTACAAGGGAACCGGACCGGCCATGAATGACTTGCTCGGTGGGCAAGTGGATTTGATGTGCGACCAGACCGTCGCCACTGTGCCCATCATCAAGGATGGTGGCCGGGTCAAGCTTTATGGCGTGACCACTTCCAAGCGCATCTCCGCCTTGCCCGACGCGAAGACGCTCGACGAGCAGGGCCTCAAGGGCTTTGACGTCAAGGTGTGGCACGGCTTGTATGCACCCAAGGGAACGCCGGAGGCGGCTCTCGATAAGCTCAACGTGGCCTTGCGCGCCGCTTTGCAAGACCCCGCTGTCAAACAACGCTTTGCTGATCTGAGCTCCGACATTCCATCGTCCGACAAGATTACCGCAGCTGGTCTGAAGACCCACCTCGAAGCTGAAATCCTCAAGTGGGGCCCGGTGATCAAGAAAGCCGGCATTTACGCCGACTGATCGGGTCCGATCGGACCAAGGAAAATTTCAGTCCGGGGCTTGAGCCTTAGATTTGAAATCACAGCAGTCAGCAACCGCGCATTGCCAGCACAAGGGCTTGCGTGCCTGACAAACATAGCGACCGTGCAGGATCAGCCAGTGGTGGGCCCCCACCAAATAGTCTGATGGCACGCGCTTGAGCAGTTTAAGTTCGACTGCCAGCGGTGTCTTTCCCACAGCCAGACCGGTTCGGTTACCGACTCGGAAAATATGGGTGTCCACCGCCATGGTGGCCTCTCCAAAAGCGGTATTGAGAACCACGTTAGCGGTTTTGCGACCGACACCGGGCAAGGTTTGCAGCGCTTCTCGACTGCGCGGAACTTCGCCTCCAAACTGCTCCAGCAAGATTTGGCAGGTTTGCAGCAGGTGTTTGGCTTTGCTGCGGTACAGACCCAGGGTACGCAGCGCCTCTTCAAGCGCAGGCAAACCGAGGTCCAAAATTTTCTGCGGCGTATTGGCCACAGGAAACAATTTGCGGGTGACCTTGTTGACGCCTATGTCGGTGCTTTGCGCCGACAACAACACGGCGCACAGCAACTCAAACACACTGCCGTACGCCAGTTCGGTCACGGGATGAGGGTTGGCCGCTTGAAGCCGAGAAAAAAATGAAGCAATCTGGTTCTTGTTCATGGTTGTTCAGGGTCTAAGCTACCATTGTGCCCAATCCTTTAACCCAGATAGTCCATTAGGACGCGTTTGCATGGCGAGGCGAGTTGCGAGGCAGTTTGGTGGCTCGTGAGGAGTTCATAGTCCAACTATGGACGACGAGGGAGCTGCCGAAATGGTCGCAAATCGCCCGCCAGGCATCGCGTAGGGACGAAGGCCCGCCTAATGGACTATCTGGGTTTAACTCGTCCCTGCAGCCCTTGAACCAAGCCACTATGCAATTCGCCGACCGTCTGAATTATGTTGAAACCTCCGCTATTCGCGAGCTTTTCAAATTGCTGGGCAAGCCCGGTATTATTTCCTTTGCTGGGGGTTTTCCTGACAGTGCCATGTTCGACGTCGAGGGCATCAAGCAGGCCGCCGATCAAGCTTTGACGCTGGAGCCCGGCGGCGCGCTGCAGTACGGGGCAACCGAGGGCTACAACCCGCTGCGCGAACAGTTGGCCGCTTTCATGGGGGCGAAGGGCGTTACGCTCTCGCCCGATGGCCTGATCGTCACCACCGGCAGCCAGCAGGCTTTGGATCTGATCGGTAAAACCATGATCAATCCAGGTGATACGGTGATTGTGGAGGCGCCGACTTTTCTGGCCACCATTCAATGCTTCCGTCTTTATGGTGCCAAGGTGGTGGCCGCGCCGATTGACGAGCATGGGGTCAAGGTCGATGAGCTGGAGCAACTCATGGCCCAGCACAAGCCCAAGTTCGTTTACCTGATTCCCACTTTTGGCAATCCCAGTGGTGCCACGCTGAGCCTGGAACGTCGGAAACGAGTACTGGAACTGGTGCTGAAATATCAGATTCCTCTGGTGGAAGATGATCCCTACAGCGATTTATACTTTGCTGAGCCACCGCCGCCTAGTTTGCTGGCTTTGAGTGAACAAATTCAAGGCAGCCGGGACTGGATAATCCACTGCGGTTCCTTGAGCAAGGTGCTGTCGCCAGGTTTGCGGGTCGGCTGGTTGATTGCGCCGCCCGACATGCTGGCCAAGGCCACCATGTGCAAACAGTTCAGCGATGCCCATACCAGCACGTTTGCCCAGGCCACCGCGGCCCAATACCTCAAGGCCGGCCGCATGCCCGCCACCTTGGCCCATGTGCGTGAGGTCTATGCCGAGCGCGCCAAAACCATGGGCGACTGTTTGCAGCGAGAACTCGGGGTCGCCATCGCCTTTAGCCAACCCGGTGGCGGTCTGTTTTTCTGGGCCAGCCTGACGGGAGCTCATGGCAAGCTGAAAGATGCGGGCGAACTGGCCAGAAGAGCGATTGAAAAAGGCGTGGCTTTTGTACCCGGCGCTCCGTTTTATGCCCATGACCCCGACCCAGCCACTTTGCGCCTGAGCTTTGCGACAGCCGACCTTGAGAAAATCAGGGAAGGTATGCAGCGTCTGGGCCAAGCACTTTAAGCCCAGCAAGACAAGCCATGGCCGCTAGAACCATAGAGACCGACAACTACAAGCTCTTTCCCTCGCCCAGAAATGTGCACCGGGAGATCTTTGAGTACCAGGTGTTCGTTCCCTATCCTTATGAGCTGATCGACTTGCCGCATTACCACTTCAAAGGCAAGTCAACCTTGTTCGCGGCTTGCCGCCTGAGCGACCGCAAAATGGGCCAACTGGTGACGCTGGAGTTGGCCAGTGATGAGGCCAAGTTCAATGCCGAATTTGTGCCAAGCTAATACACTTGCGGGACAGACCTTTAGCCCTGTTTCCAATATTTCTTAGCTGTCGGATATTTGAATTTCAACTTGCCGGACTGATTAAAAGGATGTTTTCATGCTGACCCTCTGTGGCTTCCCCGTCTCTAACTACTACAACAAAGTCAAACTCGCTTTGTTAGAAAAAGATGTTCCTTTTATCGAAGAACATGTCAACACAGGCAGTACCGAAGAGGCCGTTCTCAGTGCCTCTCCACTGGCCAAGATTCCCTTCATCAAAACCGAACAGGGCGCCCTGTGTGAAAGCCAGGCCATCATGGGTTACATCGAGGCTCAGTGGCCCAATCCGCCGCTGCTGCCCAAGGACGCTTTTGCCGCAGCCAAGGTGAGCGAACTCATTATTTTCATTGACCAGCATTTGGAATTGCTGGCACGTGAGTTGTATGGACAGGCCTTTTTTGGCAGGACGGTGAGCCAGGAGGTTCAAGATCGGGTTCGACCCAAGCTGGAGAAAAACATTGCTGGCTTCAAGCGTCTGGTGCGTTTCTCGCCCTACATAGCCGGTGCCGACTTCACCCAGGCCGACTGCGCGGCGTTCGTCAGCCTGCCTGTCATTGGCATGGCAAGCAAGGCGATTTATGGCGAGGACTTGTTGTTGGCCGGTGGCGTCGATTACAAGGCTTATCTCAAGCTGATCGGCGAGCGGCCTTCAGCGCAAAAAGTGGTGGCCGATCGCAAGGCTTCGCAAGCCAAGTGAAATCCGCTGCTGCTTCAGGGCTGGTCTATTCGACCGAGAGTGGGCGCATGTGCCCGCTGTGCCGTCAAGCTGCCGCGCAGTGTGTTTGTCGTCAGACCAAAGCCAGGCCCGCAGCCGATGGGCTGGTAAGAGTGTCCTGCGAAACCAAAGGCCGGGCCGGCAAAGGGGTGACCCTGGTCAAAGGGCTGGCACTCGATGATGAGGCCCTGCTGGCGCTCGGCAAACAGCTCAGAACAGCTTGTGGCTCCGGTGGCACGGTCAAGGACGGCGTGATTGAGGTGCAGGGTGACCATGCGGAGCGGGTGATGGCCCTGTTGCAGAACCAGGGCCAGTCGGTCAAACGCTTCGCAGGTAAGCCATGATCCAGCCGCTTGACGCCGACACCGTCTCGCACGGTATCCAGCTGGCCTTGGCACCGGTGTTTTTCCTGACCGCTGTATCGGGAATGATTGCTGCGGTGGCCAATCGGCTGGCGCGCATCGTTGACCGGGCTCGCATCCTGGACGATTTGATCCGCGTGACAACCGAAGCCGAATTGGCCCAAGCAGCACAGGCTGAATTGAATG
>CAXNKH010000188.1:0-4199 GCA_964202765.1 Burkholderiales bacterium
TGCCAGGTGAGCGTGAAATTCGCGAGGCCGCCGATCACCTGCGCGGCCACCTTAGCCACTCCGCCGTGACGCGCAATTCCGAAGTCCTGCCCCTGTTCGCGCGACTCAATCAGACCGAGCAAGAGCGCATTTTTGACAGTCACAACGGACGCCGCATCGTGCTGGCCACCAACGTGGCCGAGACCTCGCTTACCGTTCCCGGTATCCGCTACGTGATTGACGTCGGTACAGCACGCGTGAAGCGCTACAGTTTTAGAAGCAAAGTAGAGCAGTTGCTGGTCGAGCCGATCAGCCAAAGCTCGGCCAATCAGCGTGCCGGGCGTTGCGGTCGCGCGGCCGAAGGAATCTGCATCCGTCTTTACGACGAGAAAGACTTTGCCGGTCGAGCGCGCTTTACTGACCCCGAGATCCTGCGTTCTTCGCTGGCCGGGGTGATTCTGCGCATGAAGTCCCTGCACCTGGGCGTGGTGGAGGATTTTCCTTTTATCGAAGCACCTGCTGGTCGTGCCATTGCTGACGGCTACCAGTTGCTGACCGAACTGGGTGCGGTAGATGACGCCAATGAATTGACACCGATGGGGCAGGAACTGTCCCGATTGCCGCTGGATCCGCGGGTGGGCCGCATGATTCTTGAGGCGCGCAGCCGCGGTGCGCTGGATGAAGTACTGGTGATTGCCAGCGCCCTTTCGGTGCAGGACGTGCGTGACCGCCCGATGGACGCGCAGGCCCAGGCCGACCAAGCGCATGCCAAGTTTGACGATGAAAAAAGTGAGTTCAGCGGCTATCTAAAGTTGTGGAAGTGGCTGGGCGAATCGCGCGGGGGACAGCCCTCACACGGGGACATTCAATCAGTGGGGGTCAGAGCCCGGTCTACCGAACCCTCCGCTGGTGCGGACTCTTCCGGTAATCGGGGTCTGACCCACCAGTCACCTAAGTTGTCCAACCGCCAGTACGAGCAATTGCTGAGGCAGAACTTCATCAGCATGCGCCGCTTGCGCGAGTGGCGTGATATTCATTCGCAACTGTTAACGGTGGTGACTGAGCACAAATGGATCATCAACAACGCGCCCGTCAGCTATGAGCAACTGCACCTCTCCATGCTGGCCGGGCTGTTGGGCAACATCGGCTACAAACTCGACGAAGAGGCCTCTTCGGGCGAGTACCTGGGCGCTCGCGGTATCAAGTTCCATCGTCATCCGGGCGCACACCTGAGTAAGAAACCCGGTCGCTGGATCGTGGTGGCCGAGCTGGTCGAGACCACGCGCCTGTTTGGTCGGGGCATCGCGGCGATTGAGCCGCAATGGGTGGAGCAGGTGGCAGGCCATTTGCTGAAAAAACAATTGCTGGATCCGCATTGGGAAAAGAAGGCGGCCGAGGTGGTGGCGCTGGAACGGGCCACACTGTACGGCATCGTCATTTACAACGGCAGGCGCACCAACTTTGGCCGGATTGATCCGCCTGCCGCGCGCGAGATTTTTATCCGAGAAGCGCTGGTGAGCGGACAGTGGGACACGAATCTGCCGTTTCTTGCCACCAACCAAAAACTTGTCACCCGGGTGGAGGAGCTGGAGCACAAATCGCGGCGTCAGGACGTGCTGGTGGACGACGAGCTGATCTACGCATTTTACGACCAGCAGTTGCCACCGGATGTATGCAGCGGCCACAGTTTTGAGCGTTGGTACCGGGAGGAGTCGCGCAAGCCCGAATACGCCCCTGCCAAAGCCGGTACACCGTCGCGCCTGCTGCTGCTCACGCGCGAGGAGCTGATGCGCCACGAAGCCGCAGGCATCACCACCAACGCATTCCCAAAAACAATCCGACTCGGCGGCGTTGACTGTGTGGCCAGCTACCTGCATGAACCGGGTGACGCCAAAGACGGCTTGACCGTGACCGTGCCGCTGTTCGTGTTGAATCAGGTGAATGAGGAGTGCTGTGAGTGGCTGGTTCCTGGCATGCTGAAAGACAAAATTCAGTCGCTTCTCAAAAGTCTGCCGCAGCGCTCACGCGGCCGTTTTGTTCCCTTACCCGAAAGCGCCACGCGGATGGCGGCGCTGCTGGGGACGCCGGTATTGTGGGGCAAGACCGGCTTGACCGATGCGCTGCTGCAACAGGTACGCCAGGAATGTTCGCTCGACGTCAAGCGGGGCGACTTCAAACTCGACATGCTCAGCCCGCACCTGTTCATGAACTTCCGCCTGGTGGACGAGCATGGCCGACAATTCGGAACCGGTCGTAACCTGGCTGCGCTGAAAGCCGAATTCGGCTCGCAAGCGCGCGGGGCGTTTCAGGCCCTGGCCCAACTCAAGCCCAAGGCAGAGGCAATTGACCCATCGCTCAAGCAGATGCCAGAGGCCGTGCCCTTGCGTTCAACTCAGATCAGCCCGCACGGTGTTGCGCCTGCGCTCAAAAACAAGGCTGACTTGCCCGCTAGCGCGAGCCCCGAGCAGCGTTACACCGCGTGGACCTTTGGTGAGTTGCCCGAGCTGATGGAAATCCGCAAAGGAGGGCAGATCCTCATCGGTTTCCCAGCCTTGATTGACCTGGGTGATACGGTCGCGATTGAAGTGTTTGACGAGCCCCATGTGGCAGCTGCCAAACACCGAGCAGGTCTACGCCGACTGTTTGCCTTGCAGGTCAAGGACGCGCTCAAGTACCTGGAGAAGAACATTCCCGAGCTCCAAAAGATGGCCGTGGCTTTTATGCAGCTTGGTCGCTCAGCCGATGGCACTGGCGGCGCTAACCAGGAGGAGTTGCGCGAGCAGATCATTGCCGTGGCATTGGACCGGGCTTTTTTGCTCTCACCGCTGCCGAGCAATGAGGTCGATTTCAAGCGCAGAGTTGAGGAAGGCCGCTCCCGCTTGACCTTGATTGCCTCTGAAGTAGCCAGACTGGCTGCATCCATCCTGATTGAATACTCTGCAGCGACGCGCAAGATCAAGGATTCGAAAAATGCAGCCGACGCCAGCGCTGACGCTTTGCAGCAGCTGCACCGTTTGATGCCTGTTCGATTTTTAGAGTTAACGCCCTGGCCCCAGTTAGCCCATTTTGTTCGCTATCTCAAAGCGATTACGCTGCGCCTTGAGAAATACCGCGCCGATCCCGGGCGCGATGCAGCCCGCTTGATCGAATTACGACCCCTGGAGCAAGGCTACTGGCGACTGCTGGCCGAGCGCAAGGGTGTGACTGATACTCGGATGCGGGAATTTCGTTGGTTGTTGGAAGAATTGCGCGTCAGTTTTTTTGCCCAGGAGTTGCGGACTCCCCAGCCCGTGAGCAGCAAACGCCTGGACAAAGCCTGGGCTCAGATCAGTCATTGAACCTGGATTCGGCAGTTGGATGCCAGGGTCTCCAAAGCGACTGGTTTGAGAACAGGCTCGCGCTAGACTCGTGCATGGATTTTCGCACCCGACCCGGCAAATACCGACCCAGGACGTTGGCACGGCATTTTTCCATCAGCCGGCGACGGGCGCTAAGGATGAATCCTGTTGTTCAAGGCATGTTGTGGAGTGCGTTAGCGGGTCTTGGTTTTTGTCTGCTCAATACCCTGATGCGGCAGCTGACCTTGCAACTCGATTTGTTTCAGGTCCAATTTCTGCGTTACCTGTTTGGCTTTCTGGTGATGCTGCCTTTGATGCTGCGTTCCGGCTTGCTGGCTTATCGACCCAAGAAAATCGGCCTGCAATTGGGTCGTGGTGCAATCCACACCCTGGGTTTGTGTTTTTGGTTTGCAGCCTTGCCTCAAATCCCCTTGGCTGATATGACGGCCATCGGTTTCACTCAACCTATTTTTATCCTGATCGGGGCCTATCTGTTCATGCGTGAGCCCATGCACTGGGAACGCTGGTTGGCTGCTGCCATCGGTTTTGCCGGCATTCTGCTGGTGGTGGGCCCCAAGCTCACTGGCGCTGGGGGTCTTTACAACCTGGTGATGCTGGCTTCGGCGCCCTTGTTTGCGATTTCATTTTTGATCGCTAAAGCGTTAACGCACCATGAAAAACCAGAGGTCATCGTGGTCTGGCTCGCCTTCAGCGTGACCTTGTTCAGTCTCCCCATGGCGCTGTTGCATTGGCAGGCGCCGACCCTGTTGCAATGGGGCCTGTTCCTGGTCTGCGGAACGCTGGGAAGCCTGTCGCATTACTGCTTGACGCGTTCTTTTGGGTTGGCCGATATTTCCTCGACCCAGTCGCTCAAGTTTTTTG
>CAXNKH010000189.1:0-4189 GCA_964202765.1 Burkholderiales bacterium
CACCATGCGCTGGACCAATAAGCTGCGTTCACCCTGTAAATGCACAAAGCAAATGTCCGCTACCCCCCCGCGCAAGATGTCTCGGTAGCTGCGCCTAAGCGCCGAGCACGACAGCACCAAGCCCAGTCCTTGAGAACGGGCCGTTGCCAGTCGCTCGCCTAGCGCTTGCAACCAGGGTTGTCTATCAGCGTCCGTCAGGGCAATGCCTGCCGCCATGCGCACCACATTCTCGGGCGGGTGCAATTCGTCTCCTTCGAGGTAAGCCACTTCCAGGCCAGCCGCCAGCAGCCGACCCACGGTGCTCTTGCCACAGCCGCTGACGCCCATGACGACAAAAATTTTGAAATCCATCAGTCGCTATTTTCCTTGACAGCGTGCCCGCTCAGACGCTCGCCGGTATTTCGCCCAGGCCGTCGGCGTCGGCCTGGTCCCAGCGCCGGGCAGTTCCGGACGCCGGAAATAGCCATCGACGACCTCGGCCGGGTCGGTGAAGCAGTCTTTGATCCAGGGACACTGGCAAGTTCATCTCTTTTTTTGGCTTGGCTGTCTTCAGGCGGCTTTGAGCCGCGACGCCGGGTGGTTCAGACTGGGCAAGCGTCGGCGCTTTGCCAGCACTTCTTCGATATCTTTCTTGGCGCTATCAATCAAGACCCGGATTGCTGTTTCTGCGGCGTCGGGCTGGTGCGCGATGACCGCGTCCAGCAGCGCGCGGTGCATCGCCAAGGAATTGAGTGGGCCATCTTTTTTATTGGTGGAAATCTCGAAACTGGTGCGCAACAAGGCACTCAAAACCTTGCTCATTTGCACCAGCATCCGGTTGTGAGAAGCACGCAGCAGACCCTGGTGGAAGCGAAGGTCATAAGTCACGTAATCGCCGCCCTGCTCGACGGCCTTTTTCATCCCAGCGAAAGCCGCCTCGATATCAACCAGGTCCTCGGGCGTGGCGCGTTGCGCCGCCAGCTTCACGGCGGCAGGCTCGACCACCAAGCGCAAATCCTGCAAGTCACGAACAAAACCTGACGACAGCCCGGCCTTGGATTGCCAGGCAATCACATCAGGGTCAAACCAGTTCCACTGCTCGGCCTCTAACACCCGAGTTCCGACCTTGGGACCGGTATGAATCAAACCTTTTGCAGCCAGTGACTTGATGGCCTCACGCACCACGGTTCGACTCACGCCCAGCTCTTCGCACAGCAAGGGCTCTGGAGGAATCGATACCCCGACCGCGTACCGGCCCGCAACAATGGCTTCCCCCAAAAAGTCAACCGTGTTGCCGTGGACGTTCTTGATCATGGAGCTTCCCGCGAAGCTTTAGGGCACCGGCGTGAGAAGCGGTTTGCCTGCAAAGTGCGCCTGCAAGTTATCAAATGCCAGATCAGCCATGGCTTTGCGCGTCTGCCAGGTGGCGCTGGCGATGTGCGGCGTCAGTACCACGTTGTCGCGGCTGCGCAGGGCTTCGGGCACATGGGGCTCATCTTCAAACACATCGAGGGCAGCGCCGGCGATCTGGCCTTCATCAAGCGCGTGAATCAGTGCCGATTGGTCCACCACCGAGCCGCGCGCGACATTGATCAGGTAGCCCTGGGGACCCAAAGCCTTCAACACGCCGGCATCAATGAGGCCTTTGGTAGCCGAGCCTCCGGGCGTGATCACCATCAAGAAATCGACCTCGGAAGCCAGCGCTTGAGCAGTGGAGAAGTAGCGGTAGCTGACATCGGTACGGGCCGTGCGTGTGGTGTAAGCGATGCTCATGCCGAAGCTCTCAGCACGCCGGGCAATGGCCTGTCCAATTCGCCCCAAACCGACGACCCCCAAACGCGCGCCGCTGACCTTGCGCGCCAGGGGCATAGGGCCACTGGGCCACAAACCGGCCCGCACATACTTGTCGGCCTGCGGAATTCGTCTGGCCACGGACAGCATCAGGGCAATACCCATATCGGCCACTTCATCGGTCAAAACATCAGGCGTGTTGGTCACCGCAATACCGCGGGCCCGCGCGGCTGGAATATCGTAGCCGTCATAGCCAACGCCAAAGACGGAAATCATTTCCAGCGCGGGCAAGGCGGCGATCAGACTGGCAGGAACTTTGGATTCCCCGCCACCCGAAATCGCCCGGATGCGCGGTGCGATTTTTTCGAAAGCTGCCGGGTCGGACTCGTGAATGCGGTCATGCACGGCAAAAACAGCTTGCAACGCCTCCATTAAAGGGGGCCATAATTTAGCGACGACCAATACTTCAGGTTTTGACACAATCTTCCCCACTGTTTTGAATGCTTGGCCCTAGTGTACTATCGTATTACCATAGTACGATTGCGACACCAAGGCGAACCCTGACCATCCATTTAATTCACACCAATTTGCCAGAGAAATATGAACAAAAAACCTAAAAAACCAGCATCAGAACTCCGCAGCCAACAGTGGTTTGGTCGTCAGGACCGTGATGGTTTTGCCTACCGCAGTTGGGTCAAGGGCAAGGGTGTTCCACACGACCAGTTTGACGGTCGCCCGGTGATCGGGATTTGCAACACCTTCAGCGAACTCACGCCTTGCAACAGCCATTTCCGCACCCTGGCTGAGCAGGTCAAGATTGGCGTCTACGAAGCGGGCGGTTTTCCGCTGGAATTTCCTGTTATGTCGCTGGGTGAAACCCTGTTGCGCCCAACCGCCATGCTGTACCGCAACCTGGCCAGCATGGACGTGGAAGAAAGCATACGGGGCAACCCGATTGACGGCGTGGTGCTCTTGATGGGCTGCGACAAAACCACGCCATCGTTGTTGATGGGCGCTTCCAGCGTGAACTTGCCCACCATAGGCGTCTCTGGCGGCCCCATGCTCAACGGCAAATGGCGCGGCCAGGAGCTGGGTTCAGGCACTGGGGTCTGGAGCATGAGCGAGCAGGTACGCGCTGGCACCTTGAAGCTGGCTGATTTTTTTGAAGCCGAGAGCTGCATGCACCGCAGCCACGGTCACTGCATGACGATGGGAACAGCGAGCACCATGGCCAGCATGGTCGAAGCCTTGGGCATTGGCCTGCCCGGCAATGCGGCCTACCCGGCGGTCGACGGCCGGCGCAATGTGCTGGCGCGCAATGCGGGTCGTCGCATCGTCGAGATGGTGCATAAAGACGAGAAAATCTCTACCATCTTGACCCGCGAAGCGTTCGAGAACGCCATCCGAACCTTGGCAGCCATTGGTGGCTCGACCAATGCCGTGATCCACCTGATCGCCATCGCCGGGCGACTCGGCGTCAAGCTCAGCATTGAGGACTTCGACCGCCTGGCCAGTGAACTGCCTTGTTTGGTGAATCTGCAGCCCTCGGGTGAACACCTGATGGAAGACTTCTGCTACGCCGGCGGCTTGCCGGTGGTGATGAAGGAGATTGCCCATCTGCTGCACACCAGCATTCCAACGGCCAGCGGCAAGACTGTGGGCGAGAACATCGCCGATGCGCAGAACTACGATCCCCGCGTCATCAAGACCTTTGCCGCACCGTTCAAGGACAAGGCGGGCATTGCGGTGCTGCGCGGCAATCTGGCACCACGCGGTGCCGTCATCAAACCCAGCGCCGCGACACCCAAATTGATGGTGCACAAGGGCCGGGCCGTGGTGTTCGAGAACATCGAAGACTTCCACGCCAGGATCGACGACGAGGATCTCGACATAGATGAGACTTGCGTGATGGTGCTGAAGAACTGTGGGCCCAAGGGCTACCCCGGCATGGCCGAGGTCGGCAATATGCCACTGCCACCCAAAGTGCTGCGCAAAGGCATCACCGACATGGTTCGCATCAGCGACGCCCGCATGAGTGGCACCGCCTACGGAACGGTGGTGTTGCACACGGCACCCGAAGCGGCGGCCGGTGGCCCGCTGGCCGTGGTGCAAAACGGCGACATCATCGAGCTCAACGTGCCCCAGCGCTTGTTGCAGCTGCATATCACGGACGAAGAATTGGCACGCCGGCTGGCGCTGTGGGTTAAGCCTGAGCCACCGCTGTCCTCGGGCTACTGGAAACTCTATGTTGACCATGTGCTGCAGGCTGACGAAGGCGTTGATCTGGACTTCCTGGTCGGCCAGCGTGGCTCCTTCGTTCCCAGAGACAATCACTGAATCCGAAGCACTCAGTGAGTGTGAGTTTTGATTGATTAATTTTTTGGAGATGTATGAAAGTTCTTGTTACCGGTGGTGCCGG
>CAXNKH010000190.1:0-4175 GCA_964202765.1 Burkholderiales bacterium
GTTCTGGCCATTTATGTGGGCTACCACGTGGTCTGGACTGTGACACCGGCCTTGCACACGCCCTTGATGGCGGTGACCAATGCGATTTCAGCCATCGTCATCGTTGGTGCCATGCTGGCGGCTGCTTTGACCGAAACCACGTTGGGCAAGACCATGGGCGTGCTGGCTGTTGCGCTGGCTGCCGTCAATATTTTTGGTGGCTTCTTGGTCACGCGCCGAATGCTGGAGATGTTCAAGAAAAAAGAAAAGAAGGCGCCAGCTGAGCAAGGAGCGGCGAAATGAGCATGAACATTGTCACGCTGCTTTACCTGATTGCCAGCGTTTGCTTTATCCAGGCCCTCAAAGGCCTGTCGCACCCCACGACCTCGATCCGGGGCAACCTGTTTGGCATGGCTGGCATGGCCATCGCGATGCTGACCACGGCGGCGCTGATCGTGGAAATCTCCGGCGGTAAGGCCGAAGGCATGGGCTGGGTGTTGTTGGGGCTGGTGGCCGGCGGTGGCTATGGCGCTTACCGGGCCAAAACGGTCGAGATGACCAAGATGCCCGAGCTGGTGGCTTTCTTTCACAGCATGATTGGTCTGGCCGCGGTGTTCATTGCCGTGGCTGCCGTGCTTGAGCCCTGGGCTTTTGGCATGGTCGCCAAAGGCGAGGCGATCCCTGGCGGCAACCGGCTTGAGCTGTTCTTGGGCGCAGCGATTGGCGCCATTACTTTCAGTGGTTCAGTGATTGCATTCGGCAAGCTCAGCGGGACCTACAAATTTCGCCTGTTCCAAGGCGCACCAGTGCAGTTCGTTGGCCAGCACAAGTTGAACCTGGTGTTGGGTCTGTTGACGCTGGGCCTGGGCCTGCTTTACACGTTCACCGGCAATGGGTCAGCATTTTTTGCCATGTTGGCGCTGTCCTTCATTCTGGGTGTTTTGATCATCATTCCGATTGGCGGCGCCGACATGCCGGTGGTGGTGTCCATGCTCAACAGCTATTCAGGCTGGGCCGCAGCAGGGATTGGTTTTTCGCTCAACAACAGCATGCTGATCATTGCCGGTTCGCTGGTCGGCAGCTCGGGCGCGATCCTGAGTTACATCATGTGCAAGGCGATGAATCGTTCCTTCTTCAATGTGATTCTCGGCGGTTTCGGGGGTGAGGCGACGAGTACAGCGGGTGCCAAGGCCGAGGCCCGTCCCGTCAAAAGCGGCAGCGCCGACGATGCGGCTTACTTGCTGAGCAACGCTGAGACCGTGATCATCGTTCCGGGTTACGGGCTGGCGGTGGCCCGGGCTCAGCACGCGGTCAACGAGCTGGCCGAGAAGCTCATGCACAAAGGCGTCAAGGTTAAATACGCGATCCACCCGGTGGCCGGGCGCATGCCGGGCCACATGAACGTGCTGTTGGCTGAAGCTGAAGTGCCGTATGACCAGGTGTTCGAAATGGAAGACATCAACGGCGAATTCGCACAGGCCGATGTGGCGATCATTCTGGGCGCCAACGACGTGGTCAATCCGGCGGCACTGCAAAAAGGCACGGCAATTTACGGCATGCCGATCCTGGAAGCCTACAAGGCCAAAACCGTGATCGTGAACAAACGATCGATGGCCGCCGGCTATGCAGGCTTGGACAACGAGCTGTTCTACATGGACAAAACCCTGATGGTTTTTGGCGACGCCAAAAAAGTGATTGAAGATATGGGCAAAGCGATCGAGTGAAAGACCAGAAAGTCCCTTTCTCAGAGGTGAACCCGTGTCGGTGACTTAAGTTTTTAGGGAGTTTGTCCCATGCGTTTGTTTTCGACTCTCGTTCTGGCCATTTTTGCGGCATTGCCGATAACGGTCAAGGCCGACCATGAGTCGCCTGAAACAATCATTGGTGCCTGGGCAAGGTTTGCGCCACGCATGCATATTCTGAAACCTGCGGAAGTCATCCGGCATTTGCCGACGAGCCAGGATCAAGGGGCGATTCAGCGAGTGGCACCCAACGCACAACACTTTGTGCAAAACACATTTTCGGCGCTGATGATCGAGGGCGGCTCAATTGTTTTCGAGGCGTATGCCAAAGGGGCTTCACGCGAAACCCCACTGAACGCCTACTCCATGACCAAGAGCCTCACGGCGCTGGCCGTGGGCGAGGCCTTGTGCGAGGGGAAAATCAAGAGCCTGAACGACAAGGCTGCGGTTTATGCCCCCCAACTGGCGGGCACTGCTTACGGTGCGGCAAGTCTTCGCGAACTTCTGGGCTACACGAGTGGTGCTCAAGACCCTGGGGGCAATGGCTATGGTGGAATCCACAACATCCAGGAATTCAGAGCCATGATGGGGCAACAGATGTCGCTGGCAGACTTGATTCGAAAATATGGAGGCACAAGTCGATTCAAGCCGGGTGAGAAATTCATTTACAACGGGCTCGATTCTGAAGCCTTGAGTTTGGTTCTGCGGGGCGCCACCGGAGTTTCCTTGCCCGCTTGGTTTGAAGCAACCGTCTGGAAGAAAACCGGCGCCGAATCCAAGGCCGGCTGGTACCTGGACCGCGAAGGCAACGGGGTGGCTGAGATCTTGTTCTTCGCAACCACCCGAGACTTTGCCAGGGTTGGCTTCTATATCCTGGACCGTCTAACAGACAAGGCCGGGGATGCTTGCATGCGGGACTTTGTGAAAGAGGCCGCCAAGCCCCATGTTCAAAAGGGTTACTGGGATGCTGCGCCGGGCTTTGGACTTGGCTTACATGTCGGCGCAGACGGTAATACCTGGATGTTTGGTCACGGCGGTCAGCGCGTCGGCATCGACGTAAAGACTGGGCGGGTTTTTGCCACCAATGGATTCAGTGATTCGCGTGGCATTGATGTCACGATTCAAGGTATCTTGGCCCGGTAGGCCGGACAGGGAAAACCTATTGCCTTGCCCCCAGAAGATGAGATAAGCTCAGTCCTCACTCAATAAGGAGATGGCATGACTGATCGCATTTGGCTCAGACATTATCCAGAGGGCGTGCCGGCAGACCTGGACGGAACGGCCTACCCCTCACTCGTTGCTTTGCTGCAAGAGTGCTTTCAGAAATACGCGGATCGCAGCGCCTTCAGCTTTCTGGGCAAAGACATGAGTTTTGCCGAGTTGGGGCGCTTAAGTCAAATTTTTGCAACCTATCTGCAAGGCCTGGGATTGCAAAAAGGCGACCGAGTCGCCCTCATGATGCCCAATGTTCCGCAGTACCCGGTGGCAGTCGCTGCCATATTGCAGGCAGGGTTTGTGGTGGTCAACGTCAACCCGCTTTACACCCCGCGTGAACTGCAGCATCAGCTCAAAGATTCTGGCGCAACGGCCATTGTGATACTTGAGAATTTTGCCATCACACTGGAAAAATGTTTGAGCGCCACGCCGATCAAGCATATGGTGCTGTGTTCCATGGGCGACCGTCTCGGCTTGCTCAAGGGTGCGATCGTGAATCTGGTGGTGCGCCGTGTCAAAAAACTGGTTCCCGCTTTCATTCTGCCGGGTGCGGTGCGATTTAACACTGCGCTAGCGCAAGGTGAGCGCGGCAGATTCAAGCCGGTTGAAGTCACGAGCGATGACGTGGCGGTGTTGCAGTACACCGGCGGCACTACCGGGGTCTCCAAAGGGGCGGTACTGCTGCACAGCAACCTGGTCAACAATGTATTGCAGTCCGAGGTTTGGCTGATGCCGACGCTCAAGACCATTGACGCCGGAGTTCAGCCTACGGCTGTGTGCGCTTTGCCGATGTACCACATCTTTGCCTTCACCGTGAGCATGTTGTTCATGCGGCTCGGCGGCAAGACGATTTTGATTCCCAATCCGCGGGATTTGCCGGCTGTTCTCAAAGAACTGTCCAAACACGTATTCCATTGTTTCCCGGCGGTCAACACCTTGTTCAATGCCCTGGCCAACCATCCCGACTTCCATACTGTCAACTGGAAGAATCTGAAGATTTCGATTGGTGGCGGCATGGCGGTACAGGGACCGGTGGCCAAGCTGTGGCTGGAGAAAACCGGCAACCCCATCACTGAGGCCTATGGTTTGTCAGAAACCAGTCCGCTGGCAACTTCCAATCCGGTGACCAACTTAAATTACACCGGAACCATCGGTGTGCCGGTTTCGAGCACCTGGGTCAAATGTCTCGATGATGCGGGGCAAGAGGTACCCTACGGACAAACTGGCGAAATTTCGATC
>CAXNKH010000191.1:0-4167 GCA_964202765.1 Burkholderiales bacterium
CGCCATGACCCGATTTCTTTTGCCAATCGCCGCAGCAGTTTTGATGTCCGCTTGTGCCTCTACCTCAACCGGTCCCTCGGCCTCGGCCCAGTTGATACCGACTCGGGGCAATACCGCAGCTGGGGAAGTCAAGTTTGTCCAACAGGGCGACAAAGTGATGGTCAGCGGCGAAATTCGAGGCCTCAAAGCCAATGCCGAACACGGTTTTCACGTTCACGACAAAGGTGACTGCTCCAGCGGTGACGGCATGAGCACCGGCGGCCACTTCGACCCCATGAGTCATCCCCACGGCGCCCACGGCCAAGGCCAGCACCATGTGGGCGATCTGCCCAGCCTCAAGGCTGACGCCAGTGGCACGGCACGCTTCAGTTTTGTATCTTCCAGCCTGGCCGTCGGCAGCGGCAAAGCTGATGTGGTGGGTCGCGGCTTGATCGTTCACCGCGATCCGGACGATTACAAAACCCAGCCGACCGGCAATGCGGGTCCTCGCCTGGCATGCGCGGTGATCAGCAAGTCCTGAAGCCTTGGAGGGCAGACCTTTAGCTCTGTCCTCAACATTTCATATGCGCTCTTGCAGAATCTGCAGGGCACGCTCCAAATCCTGCAGCGTATCGATGTCGGTCACACAGCCGAGGTCATTGACCTGGATTTCACTCACTTTGCGTGATTGAACCAGTTGAGCAGCGCCTTGCTGACCGCTAAGTGCCATGAGTTGCGACCGCCAAGCTTTGGAAAACCGCACCGGGTGGCCGCGCAGTCCCTGATAAACCGGAATGACCACCTCTTGCGCAAGCGGTGCAGCAGCGATCAGTCTCAGGGTTTCAGGGTAAATCAACGGCAAATCAGCGGGCAAAATCATCCAAGCTTCGGCATTTGGGGTCGCGCGCACCGCAGCAGCAATCGAGTCGCCCATTCCGGCGTGCGCTTCTTGCTCCAGGTGGTAAGGCAGACCACTGGCTCGCACCGCGGCTAGCGTGTGCTGCAACACCGATTTGCCCGCCAGATCAGCCTGCAGCTTATGAACTTTGCCGCCGGAGGCCAAAAAGCGTTCGCCGCGGCCCGAGGCCAGCACAATCACCAGCGGCAAGTCGGTCACCCGTTCAGGCCGGGACACGACCCGCCACCGGAGCGCCAGCCTGAGCGATCGCATTTTTGACTTCGATAATTTCAGCCAGCACCGATACCGCAATCTCGGCTGGGGTCTTGGCACCAATGCGCAGACCGACCGGACCATGCAGCTTGGCCAGTTCATCCGGGCTCAGACCAAAGTGTTCGGCCAGGCGCGCTTTGCGCACCTCTTGGTTGCGACGTGAGCCCAAGGCGCCGACATAGAAAGCATCGGACTTGAGCGCTTCGAGCAGCGCCATGTCGTCGAGCTTGGGGTCGTGCGTCAGGGCCACGATGGCGGTGTGGGCATCAGGAATGAGCTCTCGCACCACATCGTCGGGCATGCCCAGACAGCGCCGTACGCCCGGAATGCCCAGCGCCTGGGCATACTCTTCGCGCGGGTCGCACACCAGAACTTCAAAATCGAGCAAGCCGGCCATCTGCGCGACGGCCAGTGACAGTTGGCCGGCCCCGATCAGCAACAGCCGCCATTTCGGACCGAACACCGTCACCAAGGTTTGGCCGTCAAACTGCATGGCGTCGCCTCGAACCGCATCGCTCAGAACCACAGCACCACTTGTCAATGACAGGCTGCGTTTGACCAAACCGTGCGCCGTGGTGCGTGCCAGCAGTTCGCTGATCCAGCTTGTATCGAGCAAAGGCTCTTGCACCAATCTGAGCGTGCCACCGCAGGGAAGGCCGAAACGGGCGGCCTCTTCCTTGCTCACACCATAGGCGATCATGGATGGACGAACCAGCTCAGTCGGTGGGGCCGATGCAAAAGCAGCCTTGGTGCGCGCAATCAAATCATCTTCAACACAGCCGCCCGAGACCGAGCCGCTCACCACCCCGTCGTCTCGCACGGCCAGCAAAGCGCCAGGCGGACGCGGCGCGCTACCCCAGGTCTCAACCACCGTCACCAGCGTGACTGCATGACCCCCCTGTTTCCAAGACAGCGCATCAGCCAACACCCTCAGATCCAGACTTTCCATCGTCCCCGCCCCAGCTTTGTTTATATACTGGGAGTATGACGAAAATTTCTCAACTCCGTAAAAACCATGGACAGGCCGAACTGAACGAAGATCAATCGCAAGAAGATCCGCTCAAGCTGTTCAATCAATGGTTGGCCCAGGCCATCGCAGCCGAGCTAACCGAACCCAATGCGATGACGCTCGCCACCGTGGGTAGCGATCAGCGCCCCTCGACCCGGGTGGTCCTGATCAAGGCCTATGACGAACGCGGCATCTGCTGGTTCACCAACTACGAAAGCCAAAAAGGTCGAGAGCTTCGCGGAAATCCCTACGCCGCACTGCAATTTCATTGGGTCGAACTCGAGCGCGTGGTGAGAATTGAAGGCCGGGTAGAAAAACTCAGCGCGCAAGAAAGTGATGCCTACTTTCTCAGTCGGCCACTGGACTCGCGTATCGGTGCCTGGGCCAGTCCGCAAAGCCAGGTCATTTCAAACCGGGCTGTGCTGCTGGCCAACGTAGCGCGCTATGCAGCGCAATTCCTGCTGCAGCCACCCCGCCCGCCGCACTGGGGTGGCTATCGTTTAAAACCCGATCGCTGGGAATTCTGGCAAAGTCGCCCTAGCCGTTTGCATGACCGTTTAAGTTACCAGTCTGATGGCCAACAGGGCTGGCTCCGCCAGCGGCTGGCACCCTGAACCAGCAGACTTCCAGCGAGCGTTGTGTTCAGCTGCTGGGTGCGCAAGACTGGGGCAATTAAAAACTAAGCTGCAAGCCAAGTTTCAGGCTACGTCCGGGCAAAGGCACTTTGCCCGGCGCGGTTTGGGTCAGGATCGAGCTGGCCGAATAAGTCAAGCTGTTGCCGAGGTTGTCGATTCGGGCGTAGCACAAGAGTTGGCTGCCAGCGACCTTGGCTTGGTAACTCAGGGCAGCATTCCACAGCGTGAAGCCTGGCGTTTCAAGCTGACCTGAGGGAACTCGGGTCTGGTCCGCAGCATGGTGCAAGCCCAGTCGTGCGCCCCAAGGACCTTGGCCCCAGATCAAGCTGGCACCGACACGCATCGGTGCAATCCGCGGCAAGGCCTGGCCGGTCGTCAGATTGTCAGCTCGAACCAGATCGCCGCGCAATTCCAAATCCAAGGTTTGACCCGACTCCAACAGCCGCAATCGGCTTTGAGCTTCCAGCCCGGTGAAGCGAGCTTGCACCTGGCTGTAGGCGTATTCGGGCAACGGACCCCGGGTGTTGCCACTAGCCTGCAACGCAATGTAATGGTCGAAACTGTTGGCAAAGACGCTGAGGCTGGCGCTGTCAGCGCCATTCCTCCACTTCATCCCCAGGTCCAGGTTGCTTGATTTTTCAACTGAAAAATTCGCGTTGCCAAGCTCGTAAACGCCGGTGGCCACATGGGGCCCGTCGGCAAACAATTCATAGTCTTTGGGTGCGCGCTGGCTAAACGCCAGGTTGCTCGACAGTTGCCACTGGGGAGCCACATTCCACAAGCCCCCCACAGCGCTGCTGGTCGGGTTGAAACTGCGCCGACCCGGTGTGAAACGGGCCGCTTGCGGGTTACCAAATGAATCCACCTGGACTGTTTCCTGGCGCACGCCAAAACTCAGTTTGCCCCAGGACCTGGCCAGTTCTTCATAAACAAACATTGCCCGCTGGCCGGTGTGGCTCAAGGGTGCAAAGGCCTCGGATCCAATGGCTGAAAAATCACTGGCATCGACTTGCAGACCGACCATGCCTTGCAGGGGCCCCAGCGCGACGTGCCGGCCTTCGAGCTTCAAGGCATTGCCCGAACTTTTGAAAACTGTTCCGGTCACGCCAGCGGCGTACTCGGTGTGGCTGTAGTCGGTCCGGCTGAACTGGGCTTTGATACTTTGCAGCAAGCCAGTCAAACCACGCAGTTCGCTTTCGAGCGCATAACGCTGCGACTTCATGTCAATCGTCACGTCGTCCTCGGCCACTGTACCGTACTGGCTTTGGTAACTGCTGACCGAGGCCCCCAGATAAGACTGATCGAAAAACACCGAACCACCCAGAGCGCCACCTTGACTGGCGCTGGCCGAATTGCAAATCCGCTGGGCCAGC
>CAXNKH010000192.1:0-4133 GCA_964202765.1 Burkholderiales bacterium
GAGTTTTCTCTCCGGCGTAGTCTGTTTCCTGTTGGCTCTACTGTGCTTTCTGGTCGAGACGCACCTGGCTTCCAATCTGCTGAACTTCGGTAAATCGCGACACTGAACCGTCGACGCTCCCCAAGTGGGAAATGTCACCGATGATGGCCAGGAAAAAGTTGCCAGATTTGTGGCTCAATACGCCTCTTGCGACAGCAAGACTTTGCAGAAAGAAATTCCCACCATGTCAGCAGCCAACGACTCGCGTTTTACCGAAGCCGAACTCACGGCCTTGGGCGTCAAAGCCTTTGAGGGGCTGGGACTGAGCCATGCCGACGCCCAGGACGTGTGTCAAATCTTGGTCATGGCCGACTTGTTCGGTCTCACGACGCATGGATTGAGCCGGATCGAATCCTACGGCGACCGGCTGCTGCTCAAGGGCATCAAAGCCAGGCCCACGATCAGCGTGGAGCGGGTGGCGCCAGCCATGGTGAAAGTCGATGGCGACAACGGCGTGGGCCCTCTGGTGGGCATGCACAGTTTGCGCGCCGCCATGGAGGTGGCTGGTCAATACGGTGTTGGCATCGCCTTGGCCCGTGGCAGCAATCATTTCGGTCCGATCTCGCCTTATTCCTATATCGCTGCGCAAGCCGGTTTTGCCAGCATCATCGGCAGCAACGCCACCACCACGATTGCGCCCTGGGGTGGCAGTGACGAGCGACTGGGTAACAGCCCGATGGGCTTTGGTGTTCCCAACCCGGGCGGTGCGCCTTTTTTACTGGACATGGCCATGAGCGTGGTGGCGCGGGCCAAGATTCGCTCGGCCTTGAAGCGGGGTGAACAAATTCCCGATAACTGGGCCACCGACCGACAAGGATTGGCCACAACCGACCCGGCTCAGGCGCTGGGGGGCTTCTTGTTGCCCATGGGGGGCCACAAAGGGTATGGTTTGGCTTTGCTGGTCGATCTGTTCAGTGGTTTGTTGTCGGGGGCGGCTTACCTGAACCACGTCAAATCCTGGGTTGATGCGCCCGACGAGCCGCAGAATCTGGGTCACTTTTTCATCTTGATCAACACCAAGGTGTTGGGTTCGCCGCAATGGCTGACCGAACGCATGACGGATTTCGCCGCCATCTTGCACGCCAGCGTGCCAGTCGATCCCAGCAAGCCGGTCGTGGTTCCAGGTGAAATAGAGTTGGGCAAAATGGCGCATCAACGTGCGCACGGCATGCGGGTCGAGCCCCAAGTGCTGGCGCTGCTGAGAAAACATGCCAACACCTGATCCAAGATGTGGCGATCAAACAGGAGTAACAAGTGATGGCGGCTAGTGTGTACCAGATGGATTTGTTAATTCAGGGCTTTCCTGGCAAGGCGGTGTGCCACGGCGGCTTGGGCTGGAGCACGGTGACGCTGTTGCGGGGTGCGGGCCGGGTAATTCTGCTCGATGTCGGGGCTTTTGGCGTGCGCCGTGAACTGGCCAAGCAATTGAGGGATCGCGGAGTCGATCCAGCTGCGGTAACTGACGTGGTGTTGACACATGCCCACTACGACCACGCCGTGAACTTCACCCTGTTTCCCCAAGCCCGGGTCTGGATCGGCGCCCAAGAGCTGGACTGGGCATCCGCCCAGCCACCCGGTTTCAATCCCTTGCCCGAACTCTATGTGCGTGAACTGGTGAGTTCGTCGCGGGTCCAGCGCATAGTCGATCAACAAGAGTTCTTGCCTGGAATCAAAGCGATTGCAGCGCCCGGTCATACCCCGGGCTCTCTGGTTTTTTACCTCAGTTCCAACTCGGTGCCGGTGTTGTTCACGGGCGATGCCGCTAAAAATCGGGCCGAGCTGCTGTCGGGCCAGGTCGATGCCAGCGGCAATCTGGAGCAAAGCAGTGCTTCTCTCAAAACCATCTGGGCTTATTGGCGGCAACAAGCCGGTACGGTGCTGGTGCCAGGCCACGACTTG
Organism: Burkholderiales bacterium; assembly: GCA_964202765.1. GTDB lineage: Bacteria > Pseudomonadota > Gammaproteobacteria > Burkholderiales > Burkholderiaceae_C > CAXNKH01. Next base: position 1,939 of record CAXNKH010000192.1, read on the forward strand.
AGCATGCTGCTCGATGCGGTAGGTCAGCCCGAGTACATTGGCGAGCGCCGGGCCTCAATTGCCGGCTGGTTTTCTGAAAACCTGGAGCTGATCACCCATATCGATCTGTGCTGCGAAACAGGCTTTGGTCCGGGCTACCGCTCATCTTCAACCCTGTAACCCACTTGACCATGACATCTTCTCTCACCGCCACTTTTTCTCCGACCGGGCGCCTGCGCGCTGCTATTAACCTGGGCAACCCGATCCTGGTCAACAAGGACCCCGATACCGGCCTGCCGGTTGGTGTCTCGATTGATCTGGCCAAGGCTTTTGCCCAGCGCCTGAGTCTGGAGGTGGAGCTGCTGGTGTTCGAGACCGCAGGCAAATCGGTTGACGCCGTGAAGAGCGAGCGCGCCGACATTGGATTCTTCGCGGTTGATCCGCTGCGTGGCCAGGAGATCGCTTTCACTTCGCCCTATGTGCTGATTGAGGGCAGTTACCTGGTGCGTGAGGAATCAGTTTTGCAAAGCAACGAAGAAGTTGACGTCGCAGGGATTAGGGTTACGGTTGGCGCCGGCAGTGCCTACGACCTGTACCTGACGCGCGAACTCAAACAGGCTTCAATAGTTCGGGCTTCGAGTTCGCCGGCTGTGGTCGATACTTTTCTGGCGCAAGGGCTTGAAGTGGCCGCGGGCGTGAAGCAGCAATTGCAAGCCGATGCCAAACGCATTGCGGGCCTGCGCTTGCTCCCCGGGCGCTTCATGGTGATCGGCCAGGCCATGGGGATGCCCAGAAGCCGAGGCGAAGTGTCCGCTGCCGCTTTATCCGCTTTCGTTGAAGAGATGAAGGCATCCGGTTTTGTAGCGCAGGCCCTGGCTCGCCATGGAATCCATGGCGCGACGGTAGCGTCCCTAGCTTCAACCCGTAGTTTTTAGCCCCCCTTTTTTTGAGATCTCAACCATGTCCGTTCGCATCCTTGATGTTCGTGAAATTACCCGGCCGATTGGCTCTCCTATTCGCAATGCCTATATCGACTTCAGCAAAATGACCACCAGCCTGGTGGCGGTGGTGACCGATGCTTTTCGGGATGGCGAGCGGGTCGTGGGTTATGGTTTCAACTCCAATGGTCGCTACGGCCAGGGCGGCTTGATTCGTGAGCGCTTTGCGCCGCGTCTGCTAGAGGCCAAGCCCGATACGTTGTTGGACGAAACAGGCAGCAATCTGGATCCCGACAAGGCCTGGGCTGTGATGATGAACAACGAGAAACCCGGCGGCCACGGCGAGCGCTCGGTTGCTGTTGGCACTCTGGATATGGCGCTGTGGGATGCGGTGGCCAAGATCGCTGGCAAGCCCTTGTTTCGCTTACTGGCCGAGCGTCATGGCGTGGTGGCCGATCCCAAGGTTTTTGTCTATGCCGCGGGCGGTTACTACTACCCCGGCAAGGACATGGCGGCCTTACGCGCCGAGATGCGCAGCTACCTTGACCGCGGCTACACCGTGGTGAAAATGAAAATTGGTGGGGCCTCGATAGCCGAAGACCGGCAACGGCTAGAAGCCGTGCTGCAGGAGCTGGGTTCACAAGCCCAGCTGGCGGTCGATGCCAACGGTCGTTTTGATCTGGAGACCGCCATTGCCTACGCCAAGATGCTGCGCGAGTACCCCTTGTTTTGGTACGAGGAAGCGGGCGACCCGCTGGACTACCAGTTACAAGCAGCGCTGGCAGATTTTTACCCAGGCGCTATGGCAACGGGCGAAAACCTGTTCAGCCATCAGGACGCACGGAATCTGATTCGCTACGGCGGCATGCGGCCCGATCGTGACTGGTTGCAGTTCGATTGTGCTTTGTCCTACGGCCTGTGTGAGTACCAGAGAACGCTGGAAGTGATCAAGTCGCAGGGCTGGTCACCCCGGCGCTGCATTCCGCATGGCGGGCACCAGATGTCACTCAATATCGCAGCCGGCCTCGGTCTCGGCGGTAACGAGAGCTACCCCGATTTGTTCCAGCCGTATGGCGGTTTCCCTGATGGCGTTCGGGTGCAAGACGGCCACATCGTCATGCCTGAATTGGCCGGTATCGGCTTTGAAGGCAAGAGCGATTTGTACGCGGAGATGAAGGCGTTACTGGCTTGATGGAATCAGGCTGGGCCCTGAGTTTTCGCCTGGGCCACGGCAATTTGGGTGTAGGCCAGCTTGACCAAGGGACAGTGAATTTGCGT
>CAXNKH010000193.1:0-4116 GCA_964202765.1 Burkholderiales bacterium
CCCTGCCTTGCCGAGGTAAACGGCCTTGGCATTTTCCAGTTCCGCCGGGTTAGGCGCCTGGGCAAAAGCAGCAACAGCGCTTTCAACGATGGCGTTCAAGTCACTCATAAGTTCTGACCGGTTCTTCGTTTCAAATAGAAAAGGGCTAAAGCTTTTATCAAGCTCTAGCCCTCTTTTCGGATGTCAACTGCTACTTCCGCGGCAGAGGGACGCCTCTATCAGGCAGCTAGCCTGGCCTTGACCTGCTCCACGATACCAGCAAAAGCCGCTTTATCGTGTACGGCGATATCAGCCAACACTTTGCGGTCAATCTCGATCGAAGCTTTCTTCAGGCCGTTGGCAAACTGGCTGTAGGTCAAGCCACATTCACGCGCTGCAGCGTTGATACGGGCAATCCACAACTGACGGAAAACACGCTTTTTGGTACGGCGATCGCGGTAGGCATATTGCCCAGCCTTCATCACCGCCTCTTTGGCGATACGGAATACATTGCCGCGGCGACCGCGGAAACCTTTGGCAAGGGCCAGAACTTTTTTGTGGCGGGCGCGAGCCGTTACACCACGTTTGACGCGAGGCATGTGTTTACTCCTTGTTCGTCGTTAATTAAATACCAAAGCCAGGCAGCATCTGCGCCACGTGACCCATATTGGTCTCGTGCACTGAAACTGAACCGCGCAAATGGCGTTTATTTTTGGTGGTCTTCTTGGTCAGGATGTGACGTTTGAAGGCTTGCCCGCGCTTGACGGTGCCACCGGGACGAACGCGAAAGCGTTTTTTCGCGCTGCTCTTGGTCTTCATTTTGGGCATTTCATGCTCCTTTTCATTGTGCTCGTGAGGCGTCTGAAAACCTATCCAGACTTGTTGGCCCCGAGCCACTTTTTCTGGCGAGTATTTAGCTCGCCACACAAAACAAGGCCTTTCAGCCTTGTCCTGCGCCACTGGACAAGCCAGCGGCAAAAAACTTCAACCGGCTTGCTCCACCACCTTGGGTGCGCCGCCACCGGGCTTCTTCTTGCCCGGCGCAATCATCATGACCATCTGCCGGCCTTCGAGTTTGGGGAACTGTTCAACCACGATCAGATCCGCCAATTCGGTGCGCATGCGGTTCAGCAGCGCCATACCAATTTCCTGGTGCGTGATCTCGCGGCCTCTATAGCGCAACGTGATCTTGCATTTATCCCCGTCCTCAAGAAAGCGCTTGATATTGCGCAACTTGATGTTGTAGTCACCATCGTCAGTGCCTGGTCGGAATTTAATTTCCTTGACCTCGATCACTTTTTGCTTTGACTTCGCTTCTGCCGCCTTCTTTTGTTCCTGGTATTTGAACTTTCCGTAGTCCATCAAACGACAGACCGGCGGATTCGCCGTAGCGGAAATTTCAACCAGATCAACATCAGCTTCACCGGCCAGTCGCAATGCCTCGAAAAGGCTCACCACTCCCAGCGGCTCATTTTCCTGCCCCGACAAGCGGACTTCAGGGGCCATGATTTCACGGTTCAGACGATGTTTACGTTCCTCGCGTTGACGGCGGTCTCGAATTTCAGTAGCGATGGTTCAATCCTTCACAATAGTTGCCACAAACCCGTGGCGATAGCTGCCCAGTACACGCGGTCAATTCACGATCAGGCCGGTTTATCGGCTTAGACAATGGACTTGTTCGCAATGGCCTCTGCGATTTTTTGCACGAATGCATCGAGAGACATCACACCGAGGTCAAGGTTGCCCCGGGCGCGCACTGCAACAGCACCTGCTGCCTTCTCTTTGTCACCTGCAACCAGGATAAAAGGCAACTTTTGCATTGAATGCTCCCGTATTTTATACGTAATTTTCTCGTTCCGCAGATCGGTAATGACTCTAAGGTCTTGATTTGGCAGAGATTTCCTCAATTTTTCCGCGATTTCACGACAATAATCGGCCTGCGAGTCGGTGATATTGAGCACCGCAACCTGGACCGGCGCCAGCCAAGTGGGCATGGCTCCGGCGTGTTCCTCGATCAAAATTCCGATGAACCGCTCCAGGCTCCCGACGATGGCACGGTGCAACATCACGGGCCGATGGCGAGCCCCATCTTCTCCCACGTATTCGGCGTCAAGCCGCTCAGGCATGGAAAAATCTACCTGCATCGTGCCGCACTGCCACTGCCGGCCAATCGCGTCTTTCAGGGTGTATTCGATCTTTGGTCCGTAAAAAGCCCCCTCGCCTGCGACGATTTCAAACTCGCAGCCCGAACGCCGCAGGCTCTCCACCAGGGCGCTTTCAGCCTTGTCCCAGACCTCATCGCTGCCAATGCGTTGCGCCGGCCGGGTCGCAATCTTGTAGATGATGTTGTGAAAGCCGAAATCGGCGTAAACCTTCTGCAACAGGTCGGTGTAAGCCACACATTCACCGAGGATTTGGTCTTCGGTGCAAAAAATATGGCCATCGTCCTGGGTGAAGCCGCGCACCCGCATGATGCCGTGCAGTCCGCCTGAAGGCTCGTTGCGGTGGCACTGGCCAAATTCGCCATAGCGCAAAGGCAAATCCCGGTAGCTCTTGATGCCCTGCTTGTAAATCAGGATGTGGCCCGGGCAGTTCATCGGTTTCAGCGCATATTCGCGCTTCTCGGATTCGGTGGTGAACATGTTCTCACGGTACTTGTCCCAGTGACCGGTCTTCTCCCACAGCGACTTGTCAATGATCTGCGGACCTTTGACTTCCTGGTAACCGTTGTCTTGGTAAACCCGGCGCATGTATTGCTCAACACTCTGCCACAAGGTCCAGCCCTTGGGGTGCCAGAACACCAGCCCCGGCGCATGGTCGTCGATGTGGAACAAATCAAGCTCCCGCCCTAATTTGCGGTGATCGCGCTTTTCCGCCTCCTCCAGCTGGGTCAGGTAGGTCTGCAGCTCTTCCTTGCTGGCCCAGGCCGTTCCATAAATCCGCTGCAGCATTTCGTTGCGGTGGTCACCACGCCAATAGGCGCCGGCGACCTTCATCAGCTTGAAGAACTTGAGCTTGCCGGTGCTGGGGACATGGGGGCCACGGCACAGGTCCTCGAAACCGCCTTCACGGTACAGGCTCACGTCTTCACCGGCAGGAATGCTGGCAATGATCTCAGCCTTGTAGTGCTCGCCCAAGCCCTTGAAATACGCCACGGCCTCATCCCTCGGCAGCACCCGACGGGTCACTGACTCATCCTTGGCAGCCAAGGCCAACATGCGCTTTTCAATTGCTGTCAAATCCTCTGGCGTGAAGGGCCGTTTGTAGGAGAAGTCATAAAAAAAGCCGTTTTTAATCACTGGGCCAATGGTGACCTGGGCCTCGGGGAACAGTTCCTTGACCGCATAGGCCAGTAAATGCGCTGTGGAGTGGCGTATGACGTCTAGCCCCAGGGCATCTTTGGCCGTGATGATGGCCAGCGCACTGTGGGCTTGAATTTGAAAGCTGGTATCGACCACCTCGCCATTCACCTGGCCTGCCAAAGCAGCCTTGGCCAAGCCGCTACCGATAGAGGCGGCGACCTCAGCCACCGTGACGGGGCCGGGATAGTCGCGAAGAGAACCATCTGGAAGTGTTATCTGAATCATCGTTGAATTTTAACGGCTGCCCAGTTAAGGCATGATCCGCAAATCCCAGTTGCAACGAAATTCCACGCATGAACACCGTGCCCTCCAAGGCCTTCGCTTACGGCTGCCTTGCTCTGAGCATGACGCTGGTGGGCAGCTACGTGGCCCTGTCCAAGCCCCTGGTGGCGGTCATTCCTGTCTTGTTACTGGCCTGGTTGCGTTTTGGCATTGGCGCACTGGCCATGCTGCACTGGCTGCCCAAGCCCAGCAACGAGCCCCAGCTCAGCCCGGCAACCCGGCGCCTGTTGTTTTTGGAAGCCTTGCTTGGCAATTTTCTGTTCTCCATCTTCATGCTTTACGGCATCAGCCTTTGCAGCACCGTCTCGGCTGGCGTCATCATGGCCTCGATTCCAGCCATGGTCGCCCTGCTGAGCTGGGTTTTCCTGCGCGAGCGCTTGAGCTTGCCCCTGGTATTGGCCATCACCTGTGCGGTTGCAGCCATGGGACTGCTTGCGGCCGCACAGACCCCAGGGGTAGCAAGCCCATCTCAGGGGCTGCTGGGCCCCTTGTT
>CAXNKH010000194.1:0-4112 GCA_964202765.1 Burkholderiales bacterium
AGTGGGCTTTTCCCCACCGCGGTTTTCATCCATAATTACAACTTCATTTGATAACAAAAGGAGTCAAAAATGGGTGCTATATTTCAGTCCTTAGGCCGCACGGTATTGGCCGGTGTCGTATTGCTAATACTGTTGTTGCTGGTTGCTGGCACCAATGTCGCCGGCCATGCCTGGGCCACATTTGCCATGCGTTGGCTGCATGTCAGCGCCGGCGTGATGTGGATTGGCTTGCTCTGGTATTTCAACTTTGTTCAAATCCCGTCCATGCCAAAAATCCCGGATGAGCAAAAACCAGCCATCACCAAAGTGATCGCCCCGACGGCCTTGTTCTGGTTCCGTTGGGCGGCATTGGCAACGGTGGTGACCGGACTGCTCGTGGCGACCATGAGCGGCTACCTGATCCCGGCCCTGAGCATCCAAAAACCCGTCGTCGCAATTGGTATTGGCATGTGGCTGGCCTTGGTCATGGCTTTCAATGTCTGGTTCATCATCTGGCCAAACCAACAGAAAGCGCTGGGCTTGGTTCCAGTAGAGGCTGCTGAAAAAGCCAAGGCCGCACGCCTAGCCATGTTGACTTCACGGGCCAACACCATGCTCTCGATTCCCATGCTGTATTGCATGGTTGCACAGCAAAACGGCGGCCTGTAAGTCCGTTCCTCGCCAAAAAAAAGACCGCTCTGTGCGGCCTTTTTTTATTTCGGATCCAATTCATCAACGGTTACCCCGACTTGGCCTTGCGCCAGATGCAGGCGTAATTTTTGCCCCAGGCTGAGGTCTTGGGCCCGGGTCAAGGACTGGCCTGCTGCATCACTGACCCAGGCGTAACCCCGTTGCAAGATCAAACTGGGATCCAGCAAGCCCAGCCGCAGGTCAGCTTTTGTCAGCCGCTGTTGCACCCGATCCAGGCCTCGTTGCACACGGTGGGGCAACTCAAGTTTCGATTGATGCAGTTTATAGTGGTGGTGTTTGAATTGCGTTTGCGCTGCAAACTGCAGTCGACGCGCGCTGGCAAGCAAGGCCAAACGATGGCGCTCGACCAAAACAGAGGGCCGCATCAAGTGGGCGGCAACCCCATCGAGCTGTTGCCCGTCGAAGTCCAAGCGCCGGCTGATGCTCATGTGCAAGCGCTCAGCCAAACGGGTCACTCGGCCCAACTCCATCTCCCTAGGCTGGGCCACCAGCTCGGCTGCAGCTGTCGGCGTGGGAGCGCGCAGGTCAGCGACAAAATCGGCGATGGTGAAATCGGTTTCATGGCCCACCCCACTGACCACCGGAACCGGACTTTTCGCCAGTAGGCGCGCCAATCCTTCGTCATTAAAAGCCCACAGATCTTCAATGGAGCCACCGCCTCGGACCAGCAAAATCACATCAATGGGCGCCACTGAACTCTCAGCCCACGGGTACAAACCAGACAGCGCACGACAAAGCTCGGCCGACGCGCCAGCCCCTTGGACCGCGGCGGGCGACAAAATCACAGGAATATGCGGCACGCGGCGTTGCAAAGTGCTCACCACATCGTGCAGGGCCGCCGCGCCCAAGGAAGTAACCAGACCAATGGCGCGTGGCATGGCGGGCAAGGCCCGTTTACGGCCAGGCTCGAACAAACCCTCGGCTTCTAGTTGGGCTTTAAGTCGCAGAAACTGCTCGAACAATGCGCCCTGACCGGCCCGGCTCATGGATTCAACGATCAGTTGCAGATCGCCACGCTCCTCGTAAACACCGAGCCGGCCCCGCAACTCAACCAGTTCCCCATCGCGCGGTGCAAAGTCCATCAAGCTGGCGGCGCGACGGAACATGGCGCAACGAATTTGCCCCGTTTCGTCTTTGATCGCGAAATAGCAGTGCCCACTGGAAGCCCGGGAAAACCCTGTCAGTTCGCCCCGAACGGTGACCGGGTTGAACCTGGCTTCCAATGCATCGGCGATGGCGTGACACAGCGCACCGACCTGCCAGACCCGTGGATTTCGCTCCGACAGTTGCGCCTCAAACCCCATCAGAGTACGACTTCACGTGACAACACCTTGATTTGATTGACATTTCCACTGCCTTTTTTATGTTCAATTTGAGCAAAACCACAGCCCTGCTTCGTTTGCGCAGACTCAGGCCGGCTTGTGCACAAACTTATCCACAGAAACTGTGGTCGAGTAGGCTGGATTTTCTCCGCGCCCTCTGCGCCATAATCGCACGGCACCTCATCAGCGCGGAGAGATCATTTGTTTTCAATCATACAAGCCGCCGGCTGGCCGATCTGGCCCCTGTTGGTCTGCTCGATCTTGGCCCTGGCCTTGATCATCGAGCATTTCATCAGGCTCAAGACCGTCAAAATTGCGCCTCCAACTTTGCTGGCAGAAGCTTTGAGCATTTCACGCAAGGGAATTCCCGATGCGAGCGTGATCGAACGCCTGTCGCAGCACTCGGCTTTGGGTGAAGTTTTGGCCAGTGGTTTCTCTGCCCTGAACAGCAAACCCAATTGCAGTGAAGACGATTTGCGCGCCAGCATGGAGAGCACGGGGCGTCTGGTGGCCCACCGCATGGAGCGCTATATGGGCGCTTTGGCCACCATCACGTCGGCCGCCCCGCTGATGGGACTGTTTGGGACCGTCATCGGAATGATAGAGATTTTTGGTTCGCAGTCGCCGGGAAGCGGCGGTGCAAACCCGGTTCAACTGGCGCATGGCATCTCGATGGCGCTTTACAACACCGCGTTTGGCCTGATCGTGGCCATCCCCTCTTTGATTTTCTGGCGCTATTTTCGAGCTCGGATTGATGGCTATGTGCTCACACTGGAGTTGGCCAGTGAGAGTTTGCTGCGTCACCTGCAATCTCTGCGCGACGAATCATGAAATTCCAGTCAATCTCGCGCGATGAACCCGAGATCAACCTGATTCCCTTCATCGACGTGCTGTTGGTGGTTTTGATCTTTCTGATGATGTCAACCAGCTACAGCAAATTCACCGAGATACAACTCAAGCTGCCGGCGGCCGATGCCGACGCGCAGCGCGATTACCCCAAGGAATTGCTGATCAGCATCAGCGCCGACGGTGCTTACAGCATCAACCGCAGTCCGGTGGCCGGGCGCAGTCTTGAAGCCATCAGTATGGCCTTGAGCCAGAGTTCGAGATTTGATGCGGACAGCAAAGTCGTCATTCATGCCGACGCCAACGCCAAGCACCAAGCCGTTGTCAATGTGATGCAAGCTGCCCGCAACGCAGGCTTGAATCAAATCATTTTTGCCACCCAATCCACGGCCCAGGCCGCAAGAAAATAAACCCATGGCGAACCCTGGCCAGCGCTGGGACTATCGCTTGACCCAGGCTTGGCGCCGGCGTGGCCCCCTCGCCGTGCTGCTGCGGCCGCTCTCTGTACTGTATGGCGCTTTGGTGGTCGTGCGCCAACTCCTTTACCGGTTCGGGCTTCTGAAAACGCTGCGGGTGGGCGTTCCGGTGGTGGTGGTTGGCAATGTGGTGGCCGGGGGCTCTGGAAAAACACCGATTGTGCAAGCCCTGGTGCACTATTGGCAGGCGCGTGGCCTGCAAGTTGGCGTCGTGGCGCGAGGCTATGGCCGCAGCACCCGAGATTGCCGCGAAGTTCATCTCGATAGCCCGGCTTCGGAGGTCGGTGACGAACCCGCTCTGCTCAAACGCAGTACTGGCGCACCGGTTTTTGTCGCAGCGAACCGGCACCAGGCCGCCGCCGCACTGCTGCGATCTCATCCTCAAACCGATCTGATCATTTGCGACGATGGACTGCAACACCACGGCCTGTACCGCGACATTGAGATTTGTGTGTTTGATGACCGCGGTCTGGGCAATGGCTGGCTGCTGCCCGCTGGTCCCTTGCGCGAGCCCTGGCCGCGCAGCAACAGCAGGGTGCTGGTACTGCACAGCGGCTCAAAACCAGTTTTTTCGGGCTGGCAGGCGCAACGCCAATTGGCCAACTACGCGCTGCGCTCAGATGGCAGTCAAGTGGCGTTATCGACCTTAACGCAAGCGGGCACGCCCGACTTGTTCGCGCTGGCAGCAATTGCCCAGCCCGAGGTTTTTTTCAATCAACTGAGGTCACACGGCTTGTCGCTGCAGCGCACTTTCACCCTGCCCGACCATGCAAGCCTA
>CAXNKH010000195.1:0-4108 GCA_964202765.1 Burkholderiales bacterium
AGACGGCTACCGCACCGGCCGTGGCCGTGTGGTCATGCGGGCGCGCTGCCACTTTGAAGATATCGACAAGGGCCAGCGCCAGGCCATCATCGTGGACGAGCTGCCCTATCAGGTCAACAAAAAGACTCTGCAAGAGCGCATGGCCGAGCTGGTGCACGAGAAAAAAATTGAGGGCATCAGCCACATCCAGGACGAAAGCGACAAGTCGGGCATGCGGCTGGTGATCGAGCTCAAGCGCGGCGAAGTGCCCGAGGTGGTGCTCAACAACCTGTACAAGCAGACCCAGCTGCAGGACACCTTCGGCATCAATATGGTGGCCCTGATCAATGGTCAGCCCAAGCTGTGCAATCTGAAGGACCTGCTGGAGGTCTTCCTTGAGCATAGGCGCGAGGTGGTGACGCGGCGCACCGTGTTCACACTGCGTAAAGCACGCGAACGCGGTCATGTGCTCGAAGGCCTGGCCGTGGCGCTGGCCAATATTGACGAATTCATCGCCATCATTCGAGGCGCTCCGACACCACCTGTGGCCAAAGCCGAGTTGATGGCCAAGGCTTGGGACAGCACGCTGGTGCGCGAGATGCTGACACGCACCCGTGCTGATGGCGGCGTGGTCAACGCCGACGACTACCGCCCGGTCGGACTGGAAAACGAGTTCGGCATGGGAAGCGATGGCCGCTACCGGCTGTCGGACACCCAGGCCCAGGAAATTCTGCAAATGCGCTTGCAGCGCCTGACCGGCTTGGAGCAAGACAAGATCGTCGCCGAGTACCGCGAAGTGATGGGTGAGATTGAAGACCTGCTGGACATTCTGTCCAAGCCACAGCGCGTCTCCACCCTCATCAGCGATGAGCTGGGCAGCATCCGGCACGAGTTTGGCCAGACCAAATTGGGAGCAAGGCGCAGCCTGGTCGAGCACAGCTCGTACGACCTGAGCACCGAAGACTTGATCACCCCGACCGACATGGTGGTGACTCTGAGCCACACCGGTTACATCAAAAGCCAGCCGCTCTCTGAGTACCGGGCCCAAAAACGCGGCGGTCGCGGCAAGCTGGCCACCGCGACCAAGGAAGACGACTGGGTTGACCAACTCTTCATTGCCAACACCCACGACTACATTCTTTGTTTCTCCAATCGGGGCCGTTTGTACTGGCTCAAAGTCTGGGAAGTCCCTGCCGGCTCGCGCGGCTCGCGCGGCCGCCCCATCGTCAACATGTTTCCCTTGCAGGAGGGCGAAAAAATCAATGTGGTGTTGCCACTGACGGGTGAGTTCCGAAGCTTCCCCGCCAATCAGTATGTGTTCATGGCCACCAGCATGGGCACCGTCAAGAAGACCTCCCTGGATGAATTCTCCAACCCGCGCAAGGGCGGCATCATCGCTGTCAACCTGGACGAAAGCGACTATCTGGTCGGCGCCGCGCTGACCGATGGCGAGCACGACGTGATGCTGTTCTCCGATGGTGGAAAAGCGGTTCGTTTTGACGAGAACGATGTGCGCCCACTGGGTCGAAATGCCCGCGGCGTGCGCGGCATGTCGCTAGACGACGGACAAAGCGTGATCGCCATGCTGGTCGCCGAGGACGAGCAGCAAAGTGTTCTCACCGCCACGGTCAACGGTTATGGCAAACGCACCAGCATCACCGAATACACCCGTCACGGTCGAGGCACCAAGGGCATGATCGCTATCCAGCAAAGCGAGCGCAACGGGAAGGTGGTTGCCGCGACCCTGGTTCACGCTGACGACGAGATCATGCTGATCACCGACAAGGGAGTGCTGGTACGTACCCGTGTCAGCGAAATCCGCGAACTCGGACGGGCCACTCAAGGCGTGACCCTGATCGGCCTGGACGAAGGCTCCAAGCTCAGCGGTCTGCAACGCATTGTCGAGAACGACGCCAACCCGTCCGAAGACAGCTCCAACGAGTCAGAAGACAGCAAGCCGACCGACGCCAACCCAGCGAGCTGATGCAGCGGCCCTATAACTTCTCGGCCGGCCCGGCCGCCATCGCGCAGGAAGTTCTGACCCAGGCCGCCAGCGAGATGCTTGACTGGCAAGGCAGCGGCATGGGGGTAATGGAGATGAGCCATCGCTCCAAGGAGTTCATGTCCATCTACCGCCAGGCACACGATGATATTGCTGACCTGCTGGCTGTACCCGAGCACTTCAAGATCTTGTTCATGCAAGGGGGTGGTCTGGCCCAGAACGCCATCGTCCCGCTCAACCTGTCCTCGCGCGGCTCGGTCCCGGGCGCGGTCGTTGATCACGTGGTCACGGGCAGCTGGAGTCAGAAATCACAAAAAGAAGCGCGCAAGTACTGCACGGTCAACATCGCCGCCAATAACGAAGCACAAGGTCATACCCGCTTGCCCGACCCGGCCAGCTGGCAGCTCAGTGACCAGCCCAGCTATGTGCAGCTCTGCAGCAACGAGACCATCCACGGCGTCGAGTTCCATCAACTTCCCGACCTTCAGGCGCTCGGTTGTGATGCACCGCTGGTGATTGATTTTTCCTCGCAAGTCGCATCCCGTGCTATCGACTGGTCGCGGGTCGGGCTGGCATTTGCCGGGGCGCAGAAAAATCTGGGTCCGGCCGGTCTGACGCTGGTGGTGGTGCGCGATGACTTGCTGGGTCACGCGCTGCCGAGTTGTCCCAGTGCTTTTGACTACAACATCCTGTTCGACAACCAATCGATGTACAACACCCCGCCAACCTATGCGATCTACGTCGCCGGTCTGGTGTTACAGTGGCTCAAGCGTCAAGGCGGCGTGGCTGCCATCGAGGAGCAAAATCGCGCCAAAGCCAACCTGCTGTACCAGACCATTGACGCATCCGAGCTCTATCAGAACCGGGTTGCACTCAATTGCCGATCCCGCATGAACGTCCCATTTTTTCTGCGCAACGAGACCTTGAACGGCGCTTTCTTGACCGGTGCCAGCCAGCAGGGTCTGCTCGGACTCAAAGGCCACAATTCAGTCGGCGGCATGCGCGCCAGCCTGTACAACGCCATGCCCTTGGCCGGTGTTCGGGCCCTGGTCAACTACATGCGAGAATTCGAACGAACCCAAAGTTGAGCGACCCACCCCTCCATGGCCAAGACACTTCCTGAAATACGAACGCAAATCGACGCCCTTGACCAGCAGCTGCTGAGCTTGTTGAATCAGCGCGCCACGCTGGCCCATGAAGTCGGGGAGATCAAACAGGCCGAGGGCTCACCGGTGTTCAGGCCCGAACGTGAAGCCCAGGTCATCAGCGGTTTGCAGCAACGCAATTCCGGTCCGCTCAAAGCCGCAGGCGTGGCCTATATCTGGCGTGAAATCATGTCCGCCTGCCGGGCGCTGGAAGCCGTTCAGCGGGTGGCTTTTCTAGGTCCCGCAGGCACTTTCAGCGAACAAGCGGCTCAACAATTTTTCGGCTCCAGCATGGACCCGGTGTCGTGCGCCAATATTGACGAGGTGTTCCGCGCCACCAGCGCTGGCAGCGCCGAATTTGGTGTGGTGCCGGTGGAGAATTCGACCGAAGGTGTGATTTCCCGCTCGCTCGACTTGTTCCTCAACACCCCCCTGCATGTGGTCGGCGAAGTCAGCCTGAAAGTACGCCACAACGTGTTGCGCCTGAGTCAGTCACTGGAGGGTATTGAAGTGATTCACGCCCACCCGCAGGCCCTGGCCCAATGCCAGGACTGGCTCAGCACCCATCTGCCGCAGACCGAGCGACGGGCAGCCGCTAGCAATGCCGAAGGAGCGCGACTGGCTGCCACCAACCCGGCCTGGGCCGGCATTGCCAGCGAACGCGCCGGCGCCCAGTTCGGGCTGCATATCGCTGCCCCTGCGATTCAGGACGACGCTTTCAACCGCACCCGCTTTGCCGTGGTCTGCCTGCCGCAAACTCTGTCTGCGCCACCGCCATCAGGCCAGGACTGCGTCAGCCTGATCGTCTCGGTTCCCAACCGTCCCGGTGCTGTGCACGACCTGCTGGTGCCCTTGAAACAGCACGGTGTTTCGATGACGCGTTTCGAGTCTCGTCCGGCGCGCTCGGGCCAGTGGGATTACTACTTCTATATCGATCTTCAAGGCCACGCCTCGCAAGCCCATGTGACTGCCGCCCTGAATG
>CAXNKH010000196.1:0-4096 GCA_964202765.1 Burkholderiales bacterium
CTCGGATTCAAGTCGTTTTGGAGTGCTCGAATCGTCATCGCCGGAATCGAAACCATGCACATGATCCGCAAGGGGCAGATGGACTGCCCTGAGGGAAAAACCATGTCTGCAGCCAACCAGTTCTACAGCCTTGCAGCTTGATCTCCAGACCAGCCGAGCGACTCTTTTCGGCCAGACTCAGCTATTGCGACAGAACCCACGGGCGCGGTGTCGGGCGATGCCGGCTATCTGGCAACGGCCGAATTGCGGCACGACCTGGGCACGGTCTGGGGCGAGCAATGGCAGGCGGTGGCTTTCGTCGACACTGCGTTGTGAGACTGCGTGAAATGCTTTATTGGTTTGCCCGGAGGGGATCGAACCCCCGACCCACAGCTTAGAAGGCTGTTGCTCTATCCAACTGAGCTACGGGCAAGAGAGTGATCAATGTATGGTCGGGGCGAAAGGATTCGAACCTTCGACCCTCTGGTCCCAAACCAGATGCGCTACCAGGCTGCGCTACGCCCCGACGAGAAGGTATTCTACAACCCCTCGGCCTCAGTCCCGGCTTAGCCACCCCAGAAACTGCTCATTGCGTCAAATTAATCGGCAAAGCGGCGCAGGAGACAAAACTTTTCTGGGCTGATCGACTAAAGTCCTTGCGATGGCCCCGCCTTCCCCGTCCCTGCCCTGGCTAGAAGCCGGACAAGAATTTCCTCCGGTCGAACTGGCTTGGGAACACAACGGCCCGCTGCCAGGGCTGCTGGCAGCAGGCGGCTCACTCGATGTTGCAACACTCCAGCGGGCCTATCAAAACGGCATTTTCCCCTGGTTCAGCGAAGGTCAACCCATCCTGTGGTGGTCTCCAAATCCACGCATGATGCTCAAAGTAGCGCAGTTCCGTCTGCACCGCTCGCTGCGAAGAACCATTGAAAAATTTCGCATGACGACTGGCTGTGAAATCCGCTTCGACAGCGCATTTTCGCAAGTAATCCAGTTTTGCGCCAACAGCCAACGTGGCGCTCAGGCAGGCACCTGGATCCTGCCCGAAATGCAACACGCTTATGTCTCACTGCACCGTGCTGGCCTGGCGCACAGTGTCGAGGTCTGGGAACAGGGGCAGTTGGTGGGCGGCCTGTACTGTGTGGCGTTGGGCCGCGCAGTCTTTGGTGAATCCATGTTCAGTCGGCGAACCGATGCTTCCAAAATTGCGCTGGCTGCCTTGGTGAGTTTTTGCCGCGAACACCAGATCGCTCACATTGATTGCCAGCAAAACACCGGCCACCTGGCCTCCATGGGCGCTCGTGAAATGTCACGCACAGAATTCCTCGCCCACCTCGACCAGGGTCTTCAGCAGAGTGCGCCCACATGGCAGTTCTTGCCCCTATACTGGCAACACCTACTGTCTTCGACACCCAAACTGACGTGACACACCTCAAGGATCTTCCGCTCCAGACCCTGCAGTTCTATGCCACGGCGCCCTACCCCTGCAGTTACTTGGCTAATCGGCAAGCTCGCTCTCAGGTGGCCACACCCAGTCACCTGGTTCACAACGCCACCTACTCTGAACTGGTGGCCAAAGGCTTTCGGCGCAGCGGTATGTTCACTTACCGCCCCTATTGCGACGGTTGCCAGGCTTGCAAACCCTTGCGGGTACTGGCTCAAGAGTTCACACCCGATCGCAGCCAGCGCCGTGCCTGGCTGCTCCACGAAAAACTGCAGGCCAGGGTACTCAAGTTGTGTTTTGTACCCGAGCACTACCAGCTCTATCTACGCTACCAAACGGGACGCCACTCCGGTGGCGGAATGGACCAAGACAGTATCGATCAGTACACCCAGTTTCTTTTGCAAAGCCGGGTTAATTCGCGGTTGGTTGAATTTCGCGAAACCCAAGCCAATGGCAGTCCCGGTGCACTGAAGATGGTGTCCATACTCGATCTGCTGGAAGATGGAATCTCTGCGGTCTACACCTTCTACGAGCCCGAACCCCAAAGCAGTTACGGCACCTTCAACATCCTGTGGCAGATCGAGCAAGCCCGCGAACTCAAGATGCCCCATGTCTATTTGGGTTACTGGATAGAAGAAAGTCCAAAAATGAATTACAAGGCCCGTTTTTCACCGCAACAAGTGCTGGTGGACGGACAGTGGAGAACCTTTGCCACACCCCATGGCCCAGGCACTGAAATTTCACAAAGTAAAATGGGCCAAGGTATTACAAAAAATTCATGAAGTCCCTCAACCCCAAAGCAGCAGCCACTCCCGCCATCCAGGTCATTGAGCGCATGTTCACTTTGATCGATGTTTTAGCGGCCAGTGAGGAAGCGCTTTCGCTCAAGGACATCAGCAAAAAATCGGGCCTTCATCCCTCCACCACGCATCGGATCCTTAACGACTTGGTGATCGGTCGCTTTGTCAATCGTCCCCAACCAGGCAGCTACCAGCTCGGAATGCGTTTGCTGGAGTTGGGCAACCGGGTCCAGGGCCGACTCAATGTGCGCGATGCTGCGCTGGCGGCCATGCGTGAATTGCATCAAAAAATCCAACAACCAGTAAATCTGAGTTTGCGCCAAGGCGATGAAATTGTTTACATCGAACGGGCCTACAGCGAGCGTTCCGGCATGCAGGTGGTGCGCGCCGTGGGTGAGCGCGCCCCGCTGCATCTGACTTCCGTGGGCAAGCTGTTCCTGGCCGCCGATGATGCCCCACGCGTGCGCGCCTATGCCAGCCGCACGGGTTTAACCGGCCACACCAAAAACAGCCTGACTGACTTGCCCGCCTTAGAGCGCGAACTGACCAAGGTCAGGCAATCAGGTTGCGCTCACGACAACGAAGAACTGGAATTGGGTGTGGCCTGCATGGCCGCTGGCATCTATGACGATCAGGGCCGACTGGTTGCGGGCTTGTCAATCTCAGCGCCTACCGGGCGACTCGATCCAGACTGGTTGGCCGAACTCACCCACGTGACCCAAGGGATTTCCGCCACACTAGGGCATCACCCCAGCAAAGTGGGCTGAGGCTTAGCCTATCTCAAAATCGTGTTATTCGGGATTTTTTGACAACTCGAACGGCAGCAAACCGGCAACCGTTGAGAGTGAACTCATACCCAAGGAATTAAGCATCGGGCTGATGACTGGCCTGGACTCAACCCAGCGCTTGACTCGCTCGGCATCGCCCAGACGACTGAGCTTGCCCGCTGAATCCAGAAAGACCATGATGATCTTTCGACCCGCCACCTTGGTCTGCATCACCAGACATTGCCCGGCTTCGGAGATATAGCCCGTTTTCTGCAAGCCAATATCCCAGCTCGGATTTTTAACCAGCCGGTTGGTGTTGTTGTACTGCAAGGTGGTACGTCCGACAGCTACTTGATGACTCGGCGAGGTGCTCAACTCACGCAACACGGGGTGGTCGTAAGCGGTCTTCACGAGCAAGACCAAGTCCTTGGCACTGGATTGATTTCGGCTGGATAAACCCGTGGGTTCGACAAATCTGGAACCCGCCATGCCCAGCAGGCGCGCCCTCTCATTCATCGAACTAACAAACAAGCTCAAACCACCGGGGTAAGTCCGCCCCAGTGCGTGGGCTGCCCGGTTCTCACTGGACATCAGGGCCAAATGCAAGAGTTCGCCACGCGACAACTGGGCCCCCACGCGCAGGCGTGAAGAGCTGCCTTTTTCGGTATCCACATCGGCCTGGGTGATGGTGAGCACCTCGTCCATGGGGAGCTGAGCCTCACTGATGATCAATCCTGTCATCAGCTTGGTCAAAGAGGCAATCGGCAGCACCGCTTGCTCATTCTTGCTCAAGAGAACTTCGCTGGTCTCTTGGTCGATCACCAGCGCGACACTCGATTTCAACTCAAGTTGATCCTGCGTACCCTGCAACCCCGCAACGTGTCCATAGGAAGCCTTGCCTGTCTGCTCAGATTTTGTAGGCGAACGCCGCACGGGTTTGCGCTTGCTTGGCGCCTTGTTTTTAGTGTTTTTCTTGACCTGTGCTTGCGTGGCTTCCGGCGAACTGGTGTTCGCGTTGGCCGCCGGCAAAGCCAGCCCCCAAGCCAGAACAAACAAACCCAACAAGCAGATGATTCGCTTCAATAGGACCCCAACAGGATGAGACA
>CAXNKH010000197.1:0-4074 GCA_964202765.1 Burkholderiales bacterium
ACCAAGATCAGCGCCAAACGCATAGACGGCAAGTGCAGGCCCAAGCTGGCGGCCGTGGCTTCGCCCAAAGCCAGGCCATCGAGCGCCGGGCTGAGCAGCCAAGCAGCCAGCTGACACAGCAGCCACAACAGCGCCATCACAACGCAAGCCGACCAGCCGATAAAACTGGTTGAGCCCAACATGAAAGACTGCATGGTCTGCAACACCTCAGGCGCGAGCATCAGGGTCAAGGAACTCAAGGCCCCCAGCACCACCCCAACGATCACCCCGGCGAGCAGCAGGCGCAGCGTGTGCTGGACCCCTTTGGCCAGCAGCAAAGTGAGAAAAACAGCCCCGACCGCGCCGGCAAAAGCTGCACCTGTGAGTCCCAGGCGCAGCAACCAGGGTGCAGCCAAGGGTGAGGCCCCGCTCAGGACCAGCGCCAGCGCCAGGCCCAGGGCCGCACCTGAAGCACTGCCCAGCAAATAGGGGTCAGCCAGCGGATTGCGAAAAAGACCCTGGGCCAGAGCACCGGCCAGTCCGAGCAAGGCCCCGGCGAGCCAGGCCCCAACACTGCGCGGCAGCCGAATGTCCTGCACGATTTGCAGCGCAATCGGGTCTTGCCAAAGCTGCCACAGTGGCTCAAAACCGGTGCTGCCGACGGCGAGGCCGATGATTATCAGGACCGCACTGAGCAGTAACAGGGTCAGCCCCAGAAAAAAAGATGAACGACCAGTGTTTGGCATGCTCACAACGCTTTCTCCAGCAAACACCGGGCCATGATGCGGGCCGCTTCGTCCATGCGCGGTCCCGGTCGAACCAAAATGTCGGACTGCTCTGGCGGGAAGACACAAACCCGTTGCTCCCGTATCGCACGAATCCGACTCCAGCCTGGGCGCTGCGTCAGCCCGGCCAAGCTGTCGCTGCGCTCACCGACCATGATGAGGTCGGGGTTGGCTCGCACCACGTACTCGGGATTCAATTGCGGGAAAGGGCCCAAAGCGGTTGGAACAATATTTTTGACACCGAGCCGACTCAGGGTTTCACCCAAAAAAGACGCTTCGCTGGCGGCATAAGGGCCATTGTTGACTTCGAAATAGACCCGGGTCTGCCTGACCTGCGCTGGCAGCGAGTTCGCAGCGGCCGTCATCCCCGCGTCAATCGCGCGCCAAACCCGTTGCGCACCGGTCTCCGGGGGAATGGCCAGCAATTCACCCAGGGTGGCCATCACCCGCCGCATATCGGCATGGCTTTTGGGCTCCAAGGTCAACACCTTCAAGCCCAAGGACTGCAATTGTTGAACCGAGCGCGAAGAGGAAGCCATCAGCACGACATCGGGTTGCAAAGCCAGAACGGCTTCGATAGCCGGATCAATTCCACCGCCAAGCTTGGGCAATTTTTGCACGCTCGCCGGGTAGTTCGAATAGCGATCGACTCCCACCAGGCGCGCGCACTGACCCAGCGCACAGACTGTCTCGGTGAGAGAGGGCAGCAGACTGACAATACGTTGCGGTGGCTGCGAGAAATGGTGCGTCAAGCCACTGTCATCCTTGACCTGCAAGGCCTGCGCCCAAAGCGGCAGCAACAACGCCGACAGCATCGCCCCACAGGCAGCAGACTTCAAGAGACGATCAAGCACGTTGTTCGCTCCAGGCCATCACGATGCGATGCAGTTGCGCCACGCCGTCGGTCAGGGCCGCCGGGCCGGGCTGCAGGATATCGGCCGACTTGATCTCGAAAATCTGATTATTCTTCACCGCATCGACTTGACTCCAGCCGGCACGCGCTGCCACTTTCTCGGGGCGAAATTTCTTACCGCACCAGGAGCCAATGATGATGTCGGGGTTGCGCCGCACGATCTCGATCGGGTCGGCAATGATGCGGTTTTTTCCCAACGACTGCGTCGCCAGTTCAGGAAAACAGTCATCGCCCCCGGCGATGCCAACCAGTTCCGACACCCAACGGATGGCGCTAATCTGGGGCTCGTCCCATTCCTCGAAATAGACCCGGGGACGCTGCGGCAATTTAGCCGCTGCAGCCTGAATCGTGTTGAGTTGCTCGCGCATGGCGGCCAACAAGGCAAGACCCAGATCTGCCTGCCCCACCATCGCCGCCACCTGGAACAACATGGAAAAAATCTCGTCCACGCTGCGCTGGTTGAACACCGTGACCTGCACCCCCTGTCGAATCAGCTCAGCCGCAATACCGGCCTGCAAATCAGAGAAACCGAATACGCAGTCAGGTTTGAGCGCCAGAATCTTGTCAATCTTGGCGCTCAAAAAAGCACTGACCTTGGGCTTTTCTTCCCGTGCCCGGCGTGGCCGCACCGTGTAACCCGAAATCCCCACAATCCGATTTTCTTCACCCAGCAAATACAACCACTCGGTGGTTTCCTCGGTCAGGCAGACGATGCGTTGGGGGGAGAGGGCCATCGCGCTTTATTTGGGTTGATAAGCCAGGGTCACAAAAATACCGGAAGGTGGTGTGTTGTAACCATAGGCCAATTGGTATGATCGATTGAACGCATTCTCAAGCTTGACGCGCGCCGTCAATTCAGGGCTGACCTTATAGGACGCGTAAAGCGCCACGATGGTGTAACCCGGCAACACATAGCTGTCATACGCACTGTTGGTTCGATCGTCAGCTGCGAAAATTTTCACACCTGTGGATGCTCGACCAAAATCACGCCACACATCGGCTGAACCGAACAAACGCGAGCGCCTGGCCAGCCGAACGTTGTCGGTTTCATTCCAGGGATCCTGGGATGTAAGCGACAGACGTGCCTGGTAATCCTGAATGCTGGTCTTGGCCGAAATTTCCAATCCATTGTTACGAACCTTGCCGATGTTGCTCACGTTGTAGGGCGCAACAGATTGGTAATAAATCGCATCAGTTGTCCGAGTAGAGAAATACACCGCACGAACGAGATCAGAATCTTTTGCATAGGTCAGCCCCAGTTCCTGGCTTTGGTGAGTTTCGGGTTTGAGATCGATGTTCGAGCTCAAATCACTGGCGCTGGGTGCCCGAAAGCCACTTGATACACTGGCCGAGGCTTGCCAATTAGGATTAATCTTGTAACCCAAGCCCAATAGGGATGAGGTGTTGAACCAGGAGGCATTGGTGCTTGAATTATCCTTCTTCAAATCGATGGCATCCGAGCGCAAATTGCCTTGCCAAGTCCAGTCGCCATCCATGTGAGTCAGGCCTGAAAAATAGCCACGCAGCTGGCGGTTGACCGAGTAGCCGCTGGTCAAGGCATCGCTGATAAATCGTTCATCACTGAGATCCGCGCCCAATGAGCCCAAAGTCTGATCGCTCAGTCTGATCTTGTTAAACCAACGCAGCGAAGATTGAGTGCCTTGCAAACGTCCGGCGTTGTAAGCGCGCAGGTTAGGCTGTCCGTTTTTCAGGTCCCGCATATCAAGAGAGGCACGGCTCGCATCCAAACGGCTGTTCCAGGACGAAGAAACCTGCTGCTCTAAGAACACGTTGAATAACTGGTTTTCTCTCTTGAAAATATGGGCCTCAGTCGGTGCCCCGGAAGAGTTGTCGTAATCCACATCTAACTGAGAAGCACTGAACATGACGCCCGCAGAAGTCATAGCAGATATTTTTTTTCTGATTTTCAACGAAGCGCTGCTGTTGGTATAGCCATCGTTATCGGGATTGGCCAAAGGAGATTGAACAGGGTTGATGGCAGAAAATCCATTGGTTTTTTGTTTACCCAGATCAAAACGATAAGACACATCATCAGCCTGGCCTGCGTATCCAACCTGAAGGTCCTGGGTATTACGGCTGCCCAGCGTGACAACACCATAAGCCCCCGGTTTGCCGGCGATGCTGCGCGTGAAGAGCTGAATCACTCCGCCCACCGCAGCCTCACCGTACAAAGCGCCGGCATTGCCCCGAAAAATCTCAATGCGTTCAATTTGTTGAAGGGGTAAATCAACAGCTGACAAGCTGCCAATGCCGTCAACCATGGTGCGCACACCATCGATCATGATGACTAGGTTCTTGCTTTCTGCACCTCGCAGAAAAAACGATGTCACCGTGCCTGGACCACCATTACGGCCAAACTCAAAGCCGGCCTCACCT
>CAXNKH010000198.1:0-4062 GCA_964202765.1 Burkholderiales bacterium
CGCTTCGACCTGATCTATTCCTCGGTGGGCCCACGCACGCGCCGGGTGATGGGCATCGTGATGGCTGTCGCGCTGGTGCTGCTGTATACCGCCTCGCTGCCGGCAACCTACCAATACGTCACTTTTATGAAGGTCGAGCGTACCAACTACCTGCATATTCGCCTCGACTATCTCTATTCAATCTACGTCATCTTTGCGGTTGCCATCATCGTGCGCTACGTCTGGCTCCTGTGGCAGCTCTTGCGCGGCGATGCCCCCAAGACCGATGACGCACTCGCAGTGAGTTCCGGTCTATGAATTTCACCAGCCCCTTTTCCCTCTGCCTGATGGCGATCGTCGCCCTGAGCCTGCTTGGGCTACCGATCAGCCATGCGATGATCGGCGGGTCGATCCTGTACCTTTGGCTTGCCGGTCTCGACATGGGCATGGCCGCAGAGCAGTTGCTCAACGGCATGTACTCGAGCTACATCCTGCTGGCTATTCCGCTGTTTATCCTCGCCGCCGAGTTCATGAACGCCGGCAGCATCATGGACCGACTGCTGCGTTTCTGCAACGCACTGGTGGGCCGCTACCGCGGCGGTCTGGCTCACGTCAACGTGGTGCAGAGCATCATCTTCGCCGGCATGTCGGGCTCGGCACTTGCGGACGCCGCAAGCTCCGGCAAGCTGATGCAGATGCTGATGACCAAAGACGGCAAGTACACGGCTAGCTTCGCGGCGGCCTTGACCGCGGCCTCCTCGGTGATCGGGCCGATCATTCCGCCGTCGATTCCGATCGTGCTGTACGCCCTGATCTCCGACACCTCGATCGGCTATCTGTTCCTCGGCGGCTTCGTGCCGGGCCTGCTGGTTGGCGCCGTGCAAATGGCGCTGATCGCCTACATCGCCAAGCGGCGCAACTTCCCGGTGGAGGCGGCAATCCCACTGCGTGAACTGCCGCGCATCACCTGGGAGGCCTTTCCCGCGCTGATGATGCCTGTGATCCTGTTCGGCTGCCTTTACAGCGGCGTGACCACGCCGACCGAAGCGGCTGCCACGGCGGCGGCCTATGCGCTGCTGGTCTCGGCGCTGCTCTATCGCAGCGTTACTTGGAGCAGCATCTACGGCTCGCTGATGACCAGCGCCCGAATCACAGTGTCCATCGGCATGCTGATCGCCGGGGCGCTGGTCTTCAACTACGTGATCACGGCGGAGAACATCCCGAAGACGCTCAGTGTCATGCTGAATGCATACGAACTCTCGCCGCTCACTTTCCTCCTGTTCGTCAACGTCGTCCTGCTGGTCCTTGGCTGCTTCCTAGAAGGGACCACGATTTTGCTGGTGATCGTGCCGGTGCTGCTGCCCACCGCGCAGGCGCTCGGCATCGACCCGGTGCATTTCGGTTTGGTCGCGGTGGTCAACATCATGATCGGCCTGATCACGCCGCCCTATGGCCTGCTGCTGTTCTTGATGGCTAAGGTTGCCGACGTGCCGCTCAAGGACTTGGTGCGCGAGGTGTTGCCGTTTCTCGCGGTGATGATCGCCGCGCTGGCGGTGATCACCCTGATCCCCGACCTGGTGCTGTTTTTGCCTCGACTGATGGGTTACAAGGGCTAACGCAGAATCAGGCCGATCCCTTGCGTTTCGGTTCAGTGCTTCCCCATCAGTTCCAACACGGCATTGGCAAAAATGAGTGGTGCTTCCTGCGGCATGTTGTGACCCACGCCAGGAACCACCCGGTGCGATCGGGATCCGGTAAAGTGCCGTGCGTGCTGTGCAGCATCGGCCACGGGGCGAACGCCATCGTCGGCGCCGTCGAAAGTGATGGTCGGAACCTGGATGCTCGGTTGCACGGCCAGGCGACTCTCGATCTCACACAGAGGCGGGTCGCTCTCGACCAGGCCGAAGCGATGGCGGTAGGAATGGATCACCACCTCAACAAAATCCGGGTTGTCGAAAGCGTTTGCGCTGCGCTCGAAAGTTGCAGCGTCAAAGCCCCAGCTCGGTGACCACAATTCCCATAGCAAACGACACAGGGCGCGCCGGTCCTGCTTCAAGCCGGCACGACCACGCTCGCTGTGAAAGTAATACTGGTACCACAGGCTGTGCTCGTTGGCGGGAATGTCTGGCTTCATCGCCTGAGCGATGTTCTGGATGTTGTAGCTATTGAAAGAGACCAGGCCAGCGCAGCGCTCGGGCCACAGGGCTGCCACCACGCAGGCAGCGCGGCCGCCCCAGTCGTAACCCGCCAGCACGGCGCTTGGAATTTCCAAGGCGTCCAGCAGCGCCAACAGGTCAGCACCGAGGGCAGCTTGTTCGCCTGATCGCGGTGTGGCTGCGCTCAAGAACCGGGTGGCGCCAAAACCGCGGAGATAGGGGACATAGACCCGGCAGCCCTGATCAGCCAACAAAGGGACTACCTCGGCGTAGCTGTGGATGTCGTAGGGGAAGCCGTGCATCAGAAATACCGCAGGACCAGCGACCGGCCCGGCTTCAAACAGGGCTACATCGAGTACGCCGGCTTGCACTTGACGCAAAGGACTGAGCAACTTCATTTTTGTTTGTCTGCCTCGGATGTGAACGAATCGGCAAAGAATTCTTCTTCCGGAAGCTTCGCCAATGCGGGGAAGTCTCGGCGGGCTGAATCGACCACGATGGGGGCACCACAGGCATAGACCTGATGGCCGCTGAGATCAGAGAAGTCCTGCAATACGGCTTGGTGGACAAAGCCGGTGCGGCCGGTCCACCGGTCTTGCTCCAGCGCATCGGAGATCACCGGGATATAACGCAGGTTCGGCATTTCAGTGAGTTTGGTTTCAACCCAATCGTTGAGGTACAGGTCTGCTGGGCGGCGCCCGCCCCAGTACAGGGCGGCAGGCCGAGTGATAGCCTTGTGCTGCATTTGTTCGATCACCGCTTTGATCGGTGCAAAACCGGTCCCGGAGGCCAGCAAAACAATGGGTTTTTCGGAGTGTTCGCGCAGGAAAAAACTGCCGTAGGGTCCTTCGATCCGAAGAATGTCTTTCTCTTTCATGCTGGAGAAGACCGTATCGGTGAACTTGCCCCCTGCCATGTGGCGAATGTGCAGTTCGATGCCAGGGCCGTTGCTCGGGGCGTTGGCCATGGAATAGCTGCGCCGGACACCATCGCGCAACAGGAACTCGACATACTGGCCCGCATGGAAAGCGAAACTGTCATTGGAGGGGAGTTGCAATTTGAGCACCATCACATCGTCTGATTTTTTCTCCAACAAGCTGACTCGGGTTGGCATTTTTTTAATCGGGAAAGCACCTTCTTCTGCCACTTGACGCGATTCAATGACCGCGTCACTGTGCGCCACACCGCAACAGGTCAGGATGAATCCATCAGCCTCTTCCTGCTCGCTCAAGGCCTTGCTCTGATGTGGGCCATGGACCACTTGACCCGATATTTTCTTGCATTTGCAAGAACCACAGGCACCGTCTTTGCAGCCATAGGGCAGGCCGATTCCCGCGTGAATGCCTGCTGCCAGGATGGCTTCTCCGGGTTGGCTGCTGAAACTGCGCCCGCTGGGTTGCACTGTGATCTGAAAAATTCCGGCTTGAGGCTGGGCGCTCGACATCTTTTGGTTATCCTTGGTGGATTGTTGATTGACTAACCTCGATTTTGCCCTCAAACCAATCCCCCCTGGGCGCGCTGCCCGCCAGATTTCGCCGTGAGCGATTGCTGGTGGTTGGTTGCGGCGATGTGGGTTTGCGTGTGGCGCGGGTTCTCCGGTCAAGACTGGGCTTGTTGGCCTTAACGACATCGACCGAACGCGTGCCCGAGTTGCGGGCCCAGGGCATCACACCGCTACTCGGCAATTTGGATGTGCCTCAAACCTTGCGTCGCTTGGCTGGAATTGCCACCCGTGTTCTGCATCTGGCGCCGCCACCGAGTGAAGGCTGGGGTGATCCGAGGACGCAAGCCCTGATCCAGGCCCTGCGTCGCAGGGGGCCCGCCACCTCTTGGGTTTATGGCTCGACCAGTGGTGTCTATGGCGATTGCCAGGGTGATGTTGTTTCGGAAAATAGATTGCTCAATCCGCACACGCCCAGAGCAGTCC
>CAXNKH010000199.1:0-4050 GCA_964202765.1 Burkholderiales bacterium
CCAATGATGGTGGCGCCGCTGCGACTGGTTCCAGGAATCATGGCCAGACATTGCACCAGACCCAGCTTGAGTGCATCGAGCGCAGTCATTTGTTCCACTTCCTGAATGCGCGGCGCCGCGTTCATCTTCAGTTGCCGCCGCTCGGCCCACAGAATGATGAAGCCACCGAGAATAAAGGTGCTGGCCACGACCACCGGTGTAAACAAATGCGCCGTGATCGCCTTGCCAAACAACAAACCCAAAATAACGGCAGGAATGAAAGCGATCAAGACATTGAGCGCAAAGCTTTGCGCTTGTTTGTGCGATGGCAAAGTGATCACCGTGTCGCGGATTTTCTGCCAGTAAACAATGATGACGGCCAGAATCGCCCCGGTCTGGATCGCGATGTTGAACACCTTGGATTTCTCATCTTCAAAACCCAACAAAGCGCCGGCCAGGATCAAGTGACCGGTCGATGAGATGGGCAAAAACTCGGTCAAACCCTCGACCACGCCCATCACGGCGGCTTTTATCAACAATGGAAAGTCCATTCTTTTATCTTGGTTTGTTGGGGTCAGAGCCCAATTTCGTTCGAGGACCCAGTCTCCGGAAACTGCTTTGTCCTGAATTGGGGTCTGACCCCAATCTCTCAAATTTCTCATTCATAGCGTAGCGCCTGAATCGGCAACAAGCGCGAAGCCTGTCGCGCGGGATAATAGCCAAAAAAGATGCCGACCAGAGCCGAGAAACCTGCTGCCAGCACAATCGATGAGGGCGTCATGCTGACCTGCCAGCCAGCGAAGTTGCCGACCGCCCAGGTCGAGACCGCACCGAGCAAGACACCAATCGCACCGCCAATCAAGCTCAGGGTCACCGCTTCAATCAGGAATTGCGCCAAAATGTCTTTGCCGCGCGCACCCACCGCCATGCGCAGGCCGATCTCGCGGGTTCGCTCAGTCACGCTCACCAGCATGATGTTCATGATGCCGATGCCGCCAATGATCAAGCTGATGCTCGCCACTGCCGCCAGCAACAGCGTCATGATGCGACTGGATTCTTCCTGCGCTTGCAAGATCTCGGTCAGATTTCGAATCGCAAACGGGTCTTCCCCGCCGACAGGAACCTTGAAGCGTTGCCGCAGCAACCCCTTGATCCCCTCTTCAGCCGACTTCATGTTCTGACCATCACGCACCTTGACCGCAATCGATCCGACCCGCTTCAAGCGACTGGTCGCCTCACCGCCCCAGATCCGATTGCGCAAGGTGCTGATCGGGATCATCAGCACATCGTCCTGGTCGTGCCCCATGGAGTTTTGGCCCTTGGTCGCTAGCACGCCGACCACCGTCATCGGCACGCTGCGCACCCGAATCACTTGATCCACCGGATCCTGTTCGCCAAACAGTTCGCGCGCCACGGTGGCGCCGAGCCAGGCTACTTTGGCGGAGCCGGCCAGCTCGGCCGGATCAAACATCCGGCCCGACTGCAGCGCCCAATCGCGCGCCTCCAGATAGTCGTTGTTGACCCCCTGAATCGTGGTGCCCCAGTTGGTGTTTCCCCCCGCCACCTGACCGCTGGTGCGTGACACCGGTGCCGCCACCTGCACCTCGGGAATGTCCAGCGCAATGGCTTGGGCGTCTTCTTCGGTCAGGCGCTGCCTTGTTTGCGCACCCAGGCGCACGCCAGCTTGCGACACCCCGCCAGGCAGCACCAGCATGATGTTGGAGCCCAGACCTTTCATCTGATTCTGAACCCGCTCGGTGGCACCGCGACCCACCGCAATCATGGTGATCACGGCAGCCACCCCAATGATGATGCCCAGCATGGTGAGAATGCTGCGCAAGGTGTTGGCAGCCAGAGCCCGCAGGGCACTTCTTAAAGCAGAGAAAAAGTTCATGAAGAATGGGTCAGAAATAGGGGTCAGAACCCAATTTCGTTTGAGTGGATGGGTCGCCGGAATGATGGCTGTCCTGAATTGGGGTCTGACCCCCATTTTTTTCGTTCTGCTGGTAGCTGTCTTCAACCATCAAGCCATCTCTGAACACCAGTTTGCGTCGGGCCCAGGCCGCAATATCGGCCTCGTGGGTCACCAGGATGACGGTCATGCCCTGCTGATTCAACTCGGTCAGCAGCTTCATGATGCCGTTGCTGGTTTGGCTGTCCAAAGCGCCCGTCGGCTCGTCGGCCAGAATCAAGGACGGCTGATTGACCAGGGCCCGGGCAATCGCGACGCGCTGTTGCTGGCCACCCGAGAGCTCAGCCGGTGTGTGCCCACTGCGCTCGACCAAGCCCACACGCTGCAGGACGGCCAGGGCACGCTGTCTGCGTTCGATGGCTTTGACACCGGCATAGACCAAGGGCAACTCAACATTCTCAAGTGCACTGGTGCGTGGCAGCAGATTGAACTGTTGAAAAACAAAGCCGATGTGCCGGTTCCGAATTGAAGCCAGTTGGTCTTGTGCCATCGCCTCGACCGCTTCACCGGCCAAACGGTAGTGACCCTGGCTGGGCAGGTCCAGGCAACCCAGAATGTTCATCAAAGTGGATTTACCGGAGCCCGAAACCCCCATGATGGCCACAAAATCACCCCTGGCTATGCTGAGCGAGACGCCACGCAAGGCATGGACCGTCATCGCTTTGCCGGCCGCGATTTGCGCGGCACTGCCCATCTGGTAGGTCTTGGTCAGTTGGTGTGCTTCGATCAAGGGCTGAGCGGACATGGCGGAACGGAACAAAGTTTCAGAACATCGGACGCGGGCCAGTCACAGCACGCGCCGGTGTCGGCGCACCGCCTGGCACCTGGACACCGGTGATCAGGGTGGCACCTTCTTTGAGCAGTGCAGCATCAGCGGCGTTGCTACTCACCAGCAACTCGGTGCTGGAGCCGTCGGTGATGCCCAGGCGCACGTTGAAGGCCTTGGGCTTGCCTTCGACCATCAGATAAATTTTCCCGCGGGTCACTTGCCGCCCCGCCGTTTGCGTCAGCAGCGCCGCGTATTTGATTTTTTGTTCCGGCGTCAGCAAGTCACCCATGCGGGCCCGGACATCGGCCAGGATGCGCCCGCGCGCCTTGGGCCGCTCTTCTGGTGTCAGGTCACGCAAGGCCATAAATTTTGGCCGGCTGTCGGCCAACACCGCATCCACCTTGGTTTGTTGCTCGGGCTTGAGATCGAGTCCCTGCACCATGCGGTTGCGCAGTTCAGCCATCGGGCCACCTCCTCCACTGCCAGCGTCAGATGCCACAGATTCGGAAGGTGCAGCCCCGGGTGTCGTGGCCGCCGGCTCAGGGCTAGCCTCGACGCCGGCCACCCGGACCCGCAGCGCCGAGTTCGCCACCTTGAGTGCGCTGTCGCGGCCATCGGTCACCACCCGCACATTGGCTGTCATGCCCGGCAGCAGGCGGTTGCCGACGTTAGAAAAACCGATCACCGCCACATAAGTCACCACGTTGGCCACGTTCAAGGCGGCTTTGCGCACCTGACGCACCTCGCCCTCAAAAGTCTGACCCGCAAACGCATCGACCGTGAAACTGGCTTTCTGGCCGGTACGGATACGCCCCACATCGGCCTCATCGACGCTGGCGTCCACCTGCATGTCCGACAGGTTCTGGGCAATCACAAACAACTCGGGCGAGGACAAACTGGCGGCCACGGTCTGCCCTTTTTCAATGGCGCGCTTGATCACAATGCCATTGACCGGCGAAGTGATCCGCGTGCGCTCCAGGTCAATCC
This sequence comes from Burkholderiales bacterium, assembly GCA_964202765.1. Taxonomy (GTDB): domain Bacteria; phylum Pseudomonadota; class Gammaproteobacteria; order Burkholderiales; family Burkholderiaceae_C; genus CAXNKH01. The sequence goes on from CAXNKH010000199.1 coordinate 3,708, forward strand.
GGGCCTGCGCCAGGGCGGCATCGCGCTGCGCCACATTGGCCTGAGCGCTCTTGATCTGGGCATCGCTGACGCCAAACTGAGCCTGGGCCGCCTTGACCCCTTCTTTGGAGCTGATCACCAGCGCACGGGTTCGATCCGCTTCGCTCTGGGCGATAAAACCTTTTTCCACCAGGCTCACGTTGCGAGCATGGCCACGCTCGGCTTCGGTTAAGTCGGTTTCGGCGCGCGACACGCCGGCCCGACTCGCCGCCGCAGTCGCCTGGGCCGTCATCACCACCGAGCGCGCGGCGTCCAGATCGGCCTGGGCCGAGCGCAAACGGTACTCAAACGTCTCCGGATCGAT
>CAXNKH010000200.1:0-4038 GCA_964202765.1 Burkholderiales bacterium
TTTTGTTCGGACCGGGCGCGCGCGCTCCAAGATTCGCCATCACCTCAAATCGATGGCACAAACCGAATCCGAAAGCCTGGGCGAAAAATTGCTGACCCAGTCCCTGCGCGCAGAGGGCATTGATCAGCTGCCGCAACAAGATGGCGCATATCAGCTGGTGTGGAACAAATTGCTCAATTTCACGGGGAGCCGAAGCCGAAGCGAATTACTCACTGACATTGGCCTGGGCAAACGAATTGCCCACTTCGTCGCCAAGCGGCTGGTGTCTTTGCTCGCTGAGATTGGTGAAAAACCTAATCCCGTGCTGCTCACGCAAGCCCGGTTTTCAGCCCATGCCTCATCCACTCAATCGGGTGTCACGCTCGACGGCAGTGAAAACACCTCCGTCCAGTATGCTCACTGCTGCCGCCCCATTCCGGGTGATGTGATCCTGGGCTATCTGGGGCGTGGCGAAGGACTGGTGGTGCATACCGATGACTGCATGATCGGCAAAAAGTTGAAGAAACGCGACAGCGAACGATTCATCCCGCTGGATTGGTCCGATGAACCGGTCCGCTCTTTTGAAGCCAGTATTCTGGTCACTGTCAGCAATGGCAAGGGGGTGTTGGCGAGCGTCGCCTCGTCCTTGGCCGCTGCTGAAGTGGACATCATTCACATCGACATGGGCAAAGAGGCCGCCCAGGAAGCCACGGATTTGCACTTCCTGGTGGGGGTGCGCGACCGTACCCATCTGGCCACCGCCCTGCGCAAACTCAACCGCACGTCTTCGGTGCTGAGAGCCAAACGCACAAAACTCAGCAGCGAGTCAGGTCCGAGGCGCCGGATAGCTGACAGCGAGCACCTCGATCTCGCTAAGCCCCAGGGGCGTGAGTAGCTGCAACACATCGCCCACACGTGACTTCAACAGGGTGCGGGCAATGGGCGAGATCCAACTGACCTGAGCTTGTGCGCTGTCGGCCTCGTCAATTCCCAGAATCGTGATGCAACGCGGCTCCGAGCCTTCGTCTGCATAACGGACCGTCGCGCCGAAAAAGACCTGCTCGCTGCCATGGTGGATGCTGGGATCGACCACTTCGGCCAGTTCAAGACGCTGGGTTAAAAACCTGATTCGCCGGTCAATTTCTCGCAATCGTTTTTTCCCGTAGTGGTAATCCCCGTTTTCGGATCGGTCCCCGTTGCTTGCAGCCCAATGGACAATCTGAACGATTTCGGGTCGTTCGTTGTCGATCAGCCCCAGCAACTCGGACCTCAGATCCGCGTAGCCTTTCGGTGTCATGTAGTTCTTGCCACCGATGGGCAAAGGCGGGAGCGCCTTCTCGTCGTCGTCATCGTTTGACTCCGGCTCCTTGCTGAAAGCCTTGCTCATGGGTCAGCTCGCTGCGACTTGTCTGGCCGCGGCTGGGGGCTGCCCTAGGTAAGCTGCCAAGCGCTGTTTGATATCGGCAGCGGCAGCCGACTTGACCAGATCAGTCAGGTCCTGGGTCCGGGTGTCGGGTCGCAGTGCGCGCAAAATCATGGCACGCGAATCGGCCGGGGTGGCCAGCACATGGGCTAACACCTGCGCCTCATGCTCGGCCCAGCGCGCTGGCTCCAGCACGTCATTGAGCAGGCCCAGGGCCTTGGCCTGTTGCGCATCGATCCGGGAATGGCCTCCGATCAGGCCTTGCGCCTGATCGGAGCCTACGCAAGCGGCCAGACGACGCGAACCCAACACCAGACCAAAGCGCGCGCCTGGGAACAGCATGCGGGCATCGGTAGCACCGACCCGCATCCGACACGCCAGCGCCAAGTCAGCACCCGCGCCCAGTGTCTGGCCATGAACAAACACCAGAGTGTCAACCGAGCAATGGGCAATGGCTTGCAGCATCAATTCAATCCGAACGAAGTGCAACAGCAAGTCACCCTCTGAACAGTCCGGGAACTCACTGAAATCAAAGCCAGCACAAAAGCCGGGACCCTCACCGCGCAGCACCAGCAAGCGAGTGCCATCGGTTTCACTGAGCTCGACTTGTTGTTGCAGCTCGGTGGCCAAAGCCAGGCTTAAGGCATTTCTTTTTTCTGGCCGGTTCAAAACCAGGCGTTTGATGGGTCCCGCACGTTCGACCGTTAACAAACTCATTTCATCTCCTCCAACAAACTTCCAACATCCGACAAAATGTTGGGGACAGAGCTAAAGGTCTATCCCTGAAGATCAATAGCTGCCGGTAGTCCCGCCATGGCAGCGAGGACTTCGCTGACCGAAGCGGTATCGTGCAAGGCCAGTCCTTGCGCCATCGCCGCACTGTAAATCGGCACACAAGCACTGAGCAAGGGCGTCGGACAATCCACCGATTTAGCCATATCCCCAATCACCTGCATGTCTTTTTGCCAGACGGCCACTTTCATCGTTGCCGGCAGGTACTGGCGCGCAATCATGAAGGGCATGCGCAAACGCATGACACCAGTGCCGATGACCGGACTGCTGCCAAACAGGTCGAGCACCTGCTGGGGGTCGAGTCCCATTTTCCGCGCCAGCGTGACCGACTCGGCACAGGCCACGTTGTAGATCGCGACCAAGTGGTTGGCAGCAAATTTCATCTTCGTTCCGTTGCCAAACGTTCCTACATGCGGCGTGTTATCGGTGAATACCTTCAGGATCGGAAGCACCTTCTGGTAAGCGCTCTTGCTGCCACTGCAAAACACAGTCCAGGCCCGCTGTTTCAAGCGTTCGGCAGTTCCGCTGATCGGACAGTCCAGCACCGACACGCCGGCTTTTTTCAGGGTTTGGTAGGCCGCGTGCTTGTCCGCCAGCGGCAAGGTGCTGGTTTCCAGCAGAATCTGGGAGCTGGCATGGGCCGGCCGTTTGGCCAGGGCGATCTGTTTAACCGTCATCTCCAAGGCCGCTGAAGTCGATAAAGACACGATCAGAATGTCGGCTTCCACAGCAAGTTGGGTCGCTGAGGCGAGCACCCGGCCCCCACTTTTTTTCAGGTGCTGGCAAGCTGCCTGGTCGATGTCAAATCCGACCACGGACCATCCGCCCTTGATCAATTCACGCGCCATGGCGCCGCCCATGATGCCCAGGCCAATCACGCCGATGGTGGGCTGCTGCGGGGTGAGGTTGTTGGTTTTTTTCAAAGTTTTAATCAAAGCGGTTCAGTCAGCGAGACGATCTCCAGGCCCGGCGGCCCCACCAGCGGGTAGTGTTGTCGCGTCAGTGGGTCGTGGCCGGCAATGATGTGGTTTGGCGAATCGGCCAGCGACTCAATCAACTCATAGCCCTTGAGCATGTCGGCCACATCCACCACGATCGGGAACGGCGAGCGCTGCCTGATGTTCTCCAAGTAATGCGTGGCGTCAGACGCCAGCACGATCCAGCCGCGCTGGGTATGGACCCGCACGATCTGCAAACCCCGGGTGTGGCCGCCGACCCAATGGACTGTGATGCCGGAGCGCAATTCGTATTCGCCTTCGTGAAAAGCCACTCTGTCCTCAAAATTGGCATAGACCAGGTCACAGACGTCATGCGGGTCGTAGGCGTGGCGACAAAATGCATGGCGCATCTCCTTGCCCGTGGCATACGACATCTCGCGCTCTTGCAGATGAAAACGGGTTTTCTTCAACATCCGGGTATTGCCAGCATGGTCGTAATGGGCGTGGGTGATGATGGTGTCGTGGATGTCTTCAAGCGCAACGCCAGCAGACTGCAATGAGCTGATAGGGCAGCGTAAAAAAGTTCGATTGCGCTGACGCGCTGCCTGTTCACTGAATCCGGTGTCGACCAGAATGGTTTCCTTACCTGACTTGAGAAACCAGACAAAGTAATCCATGTCAGTGGCTTCGTCGTGCGGATCGTAGGCAATGAAACATTCCTGCCGCCGCCGCTGCACCGTGGCGTAGCGCATGGCATAAGCCTCCCAAATACGAACACTCATAAGGTCTTTCCCATAAGGTTTCCCATTGGATTGATTTATCCGGCAGATCGTTGTCGGTCCCGGACGAACTTGAACATCGCCGTGTGATCCACGCCTTTTTCCAGTTCGATTTCGGCCTTGGCCC
>CAXNKH010000201.1:0-4034 GCA_964202765.1 Burkholderiales bacterium
ACCGGTGTGGCTGGCCCTGGCGGGGGAAGCGTTTCCAAGCCAGTGGGCATGGTCTGCTTTGGCTTTGCCGTGCCGGGTCAGGTCTTCAGCGCTACCCGTCACTTTGAAGGCGACCGTTCAGCAGTTCGCGCCGCCAGCGTTCACTACGCATTGCAGGTCTTGCTGGCCCGCTTGTGAGACCTACGTAGTGCGGGCTGCGCAGGAGGGGATCGTTATAATCTGGGGTTGATTGAAACGCCCAGAATTTTCGAGGATCCCATGAGTGCCAACAGCCAAGATGAAGCCCACAACGGCCCCATCAAAACCCCCAAACAACTCTTACTCGCCGTCTTTTTCTCCTTTGTCATCCCGATTTTGGTGATCCTCGGTCTGGTTTATTACGTGACGGCCGAGAACAAGCCCGCAGAAGGTGCGGCGAACGCCGAAAAAGCGATAGAGGCCAGAATTCAGAAAATCGGCTCAGTTGAGTTTCGTGATGCCAATCGCGAGCTCAAGTCGGGCGAACAAGTTTATCAAGCCCAGTGCGCCGCCTGCCACGCCACTGGCGTCGCGGGTGCACCCAAGCTAGGTGATGTCGTAGCCTGGGGCGCACGCATCAAAACCGGTTACAGCAAGCTGCTTACTTCGGCACTCAAAGGCAAGGGCGCCATGGGGGCACAGGGTGGTGGCGATTTTGAGGAACTCGAAATCGGCCGTGCCGTGGTCTATATGGCCAACGCCTCCGGTGGCAAATTGGCTGAGCCGCAAAAAGCAGCGGCCCCAGCCGCCAAGTAAGCCGTCCAAGCCCCCATAAAAGCCGGTCCTGACCGGCTTTATGGTTCCCGGGGCACGGCTTGCGGTCGCCTGACATAGCCAAAACGCTGCGGCAGATCGTGCGCCAGCAGTTGCTGGGGCACCCACAAACCTGCTTCAATTGCTTCCGCCGCCAAGCCCACATCCAGACTGTGCACCAGGCCAAAACCTAAATTGGTTTCCATGTAGACCCGCCCAAACTCGTCGAGCACGCAGCGCTGTGCGCTCGCGCTCACACCGGTATGGGCCAGCAGTGTGAAATCAGGATTCACCCGCCAAATCCAGGGCGTTGCCTCCAGTTCGACATAAACTTTTTGTGGTCCATTCTGGAAAAACCAGCAGCCGCCGGCCTCGACCTCATAGTTGCGGCCGATGAACTCCCGCAGTTTTTCGTGATTGAGCAAATCCCCCTTGCTGCGTCGATCAAGTGACGCAAACGGGCCAATCGCCTGGGCCGATTCATCCCGCAGATACCAGTTGCCGCGGGCGTCGAGCGCTAGCCAGCCATAGCAAGCCGGCACCTTTGGCCATTTGAGCAGCGCCTGCTTAACGATGTCGTCCATAGCTCGCGTCTTGCCCCTGGTTTCTCAGGTCCCAGCCAGCGCTGCGCTGCCGCGCCAACCAGTCGCCCACGATATCGGGCAGACTGCGCAGATGACCCGGGGCCAGTCCCTGGGTAAAGCCGACATGGCCACCAGTTCGCGGTTGCCACAGCGTCACTCTGTCAGCCACATCTGCGCGCACTGGCAGACTCCAGGCCGGAATGAAGGGGTCGTTACAGGCATTGACGGCCAGCGCGGGAATCCGAATCTGGCGCAAATGAGGTTTGGCCGATGCCCGTTCCCAGTAGTCATCGGTCCCCTTGAATCCATGCACGGGCGCGGTGAAAATATTGTCGAATTCATAGAGATTGCGCGCCGCCATCAGCGCCTGCGGATCGAATAGCCCTGGGTGCTGAGCCAATTTTTGCAGCGCTTTGGGCTTCATGCTGTTCAAAAACATTCGACCATAAAAAAACCGGTTAAAGCCCTGACCGATGGCCCGACCACTGGCGCTCAGATCCAGCGGGGCACAGACCGAGGCCACAGCGTCACAGATCCGACTTGCCGCCTCGCCCATTTCTGCCACCCACCGCATCAAGGCATTGCCGCCCAGTGAAATACCCGCCACCACGATCGGTCCCTGATGCAGTTCACGAAAACGCCTCAAGATCCAATCAATCTCCTCAAAATCACCCGACTGGTAGGCCCGGGGGGCCCAGTTAATTTCGCCACTGCAGCCCCGAAAATGGGGAATGGCAAACTTAAAACCCCGTTCTCGGGCGAAGTCTGCAAAGGCTTCTGCGTAATGGCTGCGTGAATTCCCTTCGAGCCCATGGAACATGACCAAAAGCGTATCACCAACCGCCTGATCGATCCAGTCGACATCGATGAAATCCTGGTCCGGCGTACTCCAACGCTCACGCCGATACTGCGGTTTGAGGCCCAAAAAACGCCTAGCAAAACGGGCCGGCCAGATGGTCTGCAAGTTGCCTCCCGGTAGCCACCAAGGCGCTTCATAGTCCATGGCTCAATGCAGCAGTTCCGGGATCACGCCCGCGTCTGTCCCATCCCTATCAGCACCCGTGTTGGCATGGTGCACCACCATGCGCCAGCCCAACGCTGTCTTGAGGTAAACATTGGTCGCCACCACCCCTTGCGGCACCACCCCAATCCGTTCGATCACGCTGTGTACCGCGCAGCCCAAAGACGCCAGCTTGCTTACCCGCTCCGGCCAGGCCGGAATCGGGCCGTTTGCAAACAGCACCTCAAACGAAGCCCGTATCGCTAAGGCTCCGATCAAGCGTGGACCCCCTGGATGAACACAAACAATCTCGTCTTCATCACCCCAACACGCCATCAACTGCCCGATGTCTCCCGCTTGCAAGGCCTCATAGAATGCCGCCTCAATTTCCTCAGCTGAGCCACCCAGAATCACTGCGCGTGTTTTAGCTTTGAGCATGGTATCGTAGATTTTGCGTGATTTTCAGCTGCAAGTCGACGGCTTTATCTACCCGCGCCGGATGCTGATGTGAAAAGGCTCTGCCCTTGGGGGTCAGAGCCTGTTCTGGGGGTTATTGGGGTCAGACACCAATTCGCTGCAGCGCTTTTGCGCCGCGCCCTTAGGACGCGCCGTAGACACTGCGAATTTGGGCTCTGACCCCAATAACCTATTTCTTCAAGCGGTATTTACGCAACGCTGCGATCTGAGCCGCCATCACGACCAGTTCAGACTGGGCCTTGGCCAGGTCGATCTCGCTCTTGGCATTCTTGATCGCATCTTCAGCAGCGGCGCGGGCAGCATTGGCCTTTTCGTCGTCCAGGTCCTTGCCGCGGATGGCGGTATCGGAGAGAACCGTCACGCAGTCGGGTTGGATTTCGAGAATCCCACCGGCAACGAAAACAAACTCTTCGCTGCCATCGGCCATTTCAATGCGCACCGTTCCCGGCTTGATGCGTGTGATCAACGGCGTATGGCGCGGGTAAATACCAAGCTCGCCACCTTCGCCAGGCAGGGCGACAAAACGCGCCTCACCCGAAAAAATGGACTCTTCGGCACTGACCACATCGACGTGGATGGTGTTCATATTTTCCTAGTCAGTTGGGGATAGAGCTTGTCATTGCATGACTGCGGACTGTCCCACAAGGTTTTAAACTTTCTTCGCCTTCTCGAAGGCTTCGTCAATTGTTCCGACCATGTAGAACGCCTGCTCGGGCAGATGATCACACTCGCCGTTGACAATCATTTTGAAGCCGCGGATGGTTTCAGCCAAAGACACATATTTGCCAGCGGTGCCAGTAAACACTTCAGCGACGTGGAAAGGCTGGCTCAGGAAGCGCTGGATCTTACGGGCACGGGCCACGGTCAGCTTGTCTTCAGGGGCCAGCTCGTCCATACCCAAAATGGCGATGATGTCGCGCAACTCTTTGTAGCGCTGCAAAGTGCCCTGCACGGCACGGGCCGTGTTGTAGTGGTCTTCGCCCACGACATTAGGCGCCAGCTGACGGCTGGTGGAGTCCAACGGGTCAACCGCCGGATAAATACCGAGCGAAGCAATATCGCGGCTCAACACCACGGTGGAGTCCAGGTGGGCAAACGTGGTTGCGGGTGATGGGTCGGTCAAATCGTCAGCCGGCACGTAAACAGCTTGAATCGAGGTGATGGAGCCGACCTTGGTCGAGGTAATGCGCTCTTGCAAGCGA
>CAXNKH010000202.1:0-3995 GCA_964202765.1 Burkholderiales bacterium
CCCATCAGCCACCCCAATAGATATAAGAGTTTGCTGCTAGTAATTTAGTAGCAAATCTTTTCTATTTTGTGTCCGTGTAGCCACTGCGCAGCCACCAGTACCGGGTTTTGTACCGTGTAGCCAGCAGCGGCAGCAGACAGCACGGCGGATGCTTTGGCGGTCAACAATCTGCGCCAAAGCCTTGCAAAATCAATGCTCTGAGCCACTGGTGCCCCGGGTCTCGGTGCAGGCGAGCGTGCCAAAACTGGTGAATCGCACTGCTTTGAACGGCCAGTGGCAAGGCGCAGGTGGTCAGGCCAAACGGACGCGTCACCCGCTGCGCGAAGCGTTCGGGGACTGTTGCGATCAAATCCGAACTGCCGAGCACATCGCCCAGCGCCACATAGTGCGGCACGGTCAGGCGAATCCTGCGTTGCAACCCTTGGCGCTCCAGCGCTTCATCGACCCGACCGTGGCCCGTGCCGGCGGCCAGCACGCGCACATGCGCCGCAGAGGCAAACTCCGCCAGACCCAGCGTGGCGCGCTGCGCCAAGGGATGGGTTTGTCGCATCAGACACACATAGTCTTGCCGAAACAGCGCTTGTTGAAAAAAACCGGCCTGCAGTTGCGGCAACAAACCCAGCGCTAAGTCGATGCGACCTGAGGCCATATCGTCTTTCAGGCTGTCACGGGCGACCGGGACCACGTGCAGAGTGACTCCCGGGGCGTGCTGGTCTAGCAGGTCCATCAGTACTGGCAGAAAGTACATCTCACCGACATCGGTCATGGCCAAGCTGAAGCTGCGCGTGCTGCTGTCCGGCTCAAAACTGCTGCGCACATTCAAGGCTAGATGTAAGGCATCCAACGCTTGCGCCACCGGCTCGGCCAGTTGCAGGGCAAACGGGGTCGGTTGCATGCCTTGTTGAGTTCGCAAAAAAAGCTCGTCGCCCAACGTCAGCCGCAAGCGCTTGAGCGCGCTGCTGACTGCTGGTTGGCTCATGCCCAGCGACCGGGCCACGCCTGAGACACGTTTCTCTCTGAGCAGGTGCTGGAAGACGAGCAAAAGATTGAGGTCGATTTGGGATAGCTGCATAGGAAGGCTTGTAATATTTGATATTCAAATAGAGTGTATCGGCAGACTTCGATTTACGAATTTATGAGGCTAGCGGATGATTCACGCCATAAATAAACACAAGGAGACCTTGCATGAGTCTAAGTCCTGCTGCCCAACCCATTCATTGGGAAAAAGGCGACACCAGCCGCATCCCCTTCGGCGTGTACACCGACGAGCAACGCCACAAGAAGGAGCTGGAGCGATTTTTCTACCAGGCCCACTGGTGCTACGTGGGCTTAGAAGCGGAAATTCCCGAGCCCGGAGACTTCAAACGCACGGTGGTCGGTGAGCGCTCAGTAATCATGACGCGGGCCGATGACGGCCAGATCCATGTGGTCGAGAACGTCTGCGCGCACCGGGGCATGCAGTTCTGTCGCGAGCGGCACGGCCACAAAAAAGAATTTGTCTGCCCTTATCACCAGTGGAGCTACACGCTCAAGGGCGATCTGCAGGGCGTCCCTTTCCGTCGGGGTGTGCGGCAAGACGGCAAGGTCAATGGCGGTATGCCGGCTGACTTTGAGCCCAAAGACCACGGCCTGACAGCGCTCAAAGTCGCTGTGCGTGGTGGCGTGGTGTTTGCGTCCTTTGACCACGCGGTCGAGTCGCTGGAAGACTTCATGGGCCCGACCATCCTGGGCTACTTCGACAGGCTCTTCAACCGCCGAAAACTGGTCATCTTGGGCTACAACCGGCAACGCATTCCAGGCAACTGGAAGCTGATGCAGGAAAACATCAAGGACCCCTATCACCCCGGCTTGCTGCACACCTGGTTTGTGACTTTTGGACTTTGGCGGGCGGACAATAAATCGGAGCTTCGCATGGACGCGCAGCACCGCCATGCGGCCATGGTGTCAACCCGCGGAAGCGCCGGCGAGGCGTCAGGCCAAGCCTCGCAAGTGACCCAGGTCAGCAGCTTCAAAGCCGACATGCAACTGAATGACCCGAGCTTTCTGGACATCGTTCCCGAGGCTTGGTGGGATGGGCCGACGGCGGTGATGATGACGCTGTTTCCGAGTGTGATTTTTCAGCAGCAAGTCAACAGCGTGTCGACGCGCCACATTCAGCCTGACGGTCACGGTGCTTTTGATTTTGTCTGGACGCATTTTGGTTTTGACGACGACACGCCCGAGATGCATGAGCGTCGCTTGCGTCAGGCCAATCTGTTTGGCCCGGCCGGTTTTGTGTCGGCTGACGACGGCGAGGTGATCGAGTTTTCGCAGCAAGCCTTTGAGAGCAAACCGCAGCACCGCGCGCTGGCCGAGTTGGGTGGTCGCGAGGTCGGCGAAACCGACCATATGGTCACAGAGACCCTGATCCGCGGCATGTACGCCTACTGGCGCAAAGTGATGGAGGAGTGAACATGATCAACTTTGAAACGCACTTGGCGCTGACCCGCTTGTATGCCGATTACGCACTGGCCGTGGACAGCGGCAACTGGGATTTGTGGCCTGAATTTTTTCTGGACGACGGCGTTTACAAACTGCAACCGCGCGAGAACCATGAGCGCGGCTTTCCGCTGGCCACTCTGTCGTTTACCAGCAAGGGCATGCTCAAGGACCGCGTCTACGGCATCCAAGAAACACTGTTTCATGACCCGTATTACCAGCGCCATGTGGTCGGTGCGCCGGTGGTGCGCCGCGTGGAAGCAGGGCGGATTCACAGCGAAGCCAATTACGCGGTGTTTCGCACCAAGCTCGACAAGCTCAGCACTGTCTTCAATGTGGGCCGTTATATAGACACCATCGTGCAGACGCCTGATGGCCTGAAGTTTGCCGAACGTCTGGTGGTCTATGACAGCGAAATGATCCCCAATGCCATCATTTACCCGATTTGAAAGTACACATGAACCCATGGATTGACGTTGCGGCCGAGGCCGATTTGTTTGATGGTGCGGGCATTGCCGTGCAAGCGCCGGGCTATGAAGTGGCTCTCTTCAGTATCGATGGCGAGGTCTTCGCTACCGACAACATCTGCTCGCACGGTCACGCCAAACTGTGCGATGGCTACGTCGAAGGGCATGAGGTGGAGTGTCCGTTTCACCAAGGCCGATTTGACGTTCGAACCGGTGCGGCAACCTGCGCCCCGGCGACCGAAGCGGTCAAATCTTGGCCGGTGAAGATTGAAAGCGGTCGCGTTTATCTGCAACTCTCGGTGTGAATCTCGCGCCTGAGCAGCGCGTTGGCTTCAGTCCTCAGACGTCCAGCCCCGTGCCGGAGAAAAGACCCACCATGGCTTGGCGCAGCCAGATGTTGCCGGCATCGGCGTTAAAGCGCTCATGCCAATGCTGCTTGACTTTGTACGGCGGCAAGGGCACTGGCGGCTCCAGCACTTTCGTTTATCAGCAAGTGGATCAGCTGGTGCCGGGGCAATCAGAGTCTTGCGACCCAGAAAACACATCCCTCAGGCCCATATTTTTCCTTATGCTCGACTAGGGCTGGTACGTGAAATGAGTCACCCGGATTCAAATGCCGCGTTTTGCCTTCTACCGTTAACCAGAATTCACCTTCAATGACGATGGCATCGGCGGTGAATTCGTGGTGATGAAATTCATTCTCGGCATTCGGTTCCCAACGCCGTTCCAGAACTTCCCTATAGCCTTGTTGCAGTTTTTTTTCTTTGAAATCATCGAAGCGTAATTGCTTAATTTGTTCCATGGGGTCTTTCTTTTGGAAGAATTGATTCGATTCAACGTGAATCGCTTAAATAATTTTGTTTTTTACCTCTCAAAACGTAGTTATGTATGCGCCGACTGTATTTTTCCCCCAAGCTACTGATTTTCACGTGCCCTAGGACGGACAGTTGAAATTTAGAATTTTAACTGTGGATAAGTCTACAACTTCCTGAGTTTTTTTGCTCCTCGTGTTGATTGTTAAATTAGGCAGCGCAAGGCAAAGCCCGTAGC
>CAXNKH010000203.1:0-3994 GCA_964202765.1 Burkholderiales bacterium
AGCGATATCAAAGCGCAGGTGAATGGCGCTGGAGACTTTGTTGACGTTTTGCCCCCCCGCACCCTGGGCCCGAATGGCGCTGAGTTCGACCTCCGCCTCCTTGATTTCAAGCAAGCGGTTCACAGGCAATTTCAGAGCGCGAGTTGCGCCAGTCCGGCCACCGCCAAAGCGTAGCCATTGACCCCAAAACCCGCCATCACAGCCTTGGCTACCGGCGAAATATAGGAGTGGTGCCTGAAAGTTTCACGGGTGTGGACGTTGCTGATATGCAGCTCGATCAGGGTCACGCCGGCACCCTTGATCGCGTCGTGCAGCGCCACACTGGTATGGGTGTAGGCACCGGCGTTCAGAATCACGCCAGCCACTTTCCCTGCGGCTTGGTCCCGACCGGCTTCCTGTATCCAGTCGACCAAAACACCTTCGTGATTGCTTTGGCGAAAATCGAGCTTGAGCCCATTGGCAAGACAGGCCCGCTCGCACAGTTGCTCGACATCGGCCAGAGTTTGGGCCCCATATACCGACGGCTCACGGCTGCCCAGCAGGTTCAGGTTCGGGCCATTGATAACAAGTGCAGTTTTCATAAAACGCTTTCAAATTTCCTCTGGGTTATGGCAAGGCTTGGCCTAAAACGTGGCTTCAATGACACGCCTGAGTTCGGGCGTAATCTCAGGCATGACGCCAAACCAGGCATTGAAAGCAGGACGGGCCTGGTTCAGCAACATGCCCAGACCGTTGACAGTCGGGTTGCCGCGCAGCCGCGCTTGCGCCAACAAGGGGGTCTCCATCGGGATGTAAATCACATCCGAGACCAGAGCCGTCACCGGCAAGTGGTTCAGATGGATGTCCAGCGCTGGGTGTCCCACCATACCTTGGTTGGTGGTGTTCACCAGCATGGCCACATCGGCCAGCGCTTCATGGCGCTGCTCCCAGTGAATAGCCCGCACCGGCGAACCGAACTCCAGTGCCAGATCGTGGGCGTTGGTGAAAGAGCGGTTGCACAGCCTGATTTCTTTGGCCCCGCGATCAGCCAAGCTCAACACCACGGCGCGTGCTGCACCGCCGGCACCCAGCACCGTGATCGGCCCGGCATCGGCGCGCCAATCGCTCTGGGCGTCGAGCAAACTCTGGATGTAGCCAAAACCATCGTTGTTGTAGCCGCTGAGTGATCCGTCGGGCTCGACCACAATGGTGTTGATCGCACCCATGCGTTGAGCCATAGGATCGACCCGGTCCATCAGGTGCATGGCTTGCACCTTGTGCGGCGTGGTGACGTTACAACCGGAAAATCCCAAGGCAGCCAGGCCCTTCACCGCCGCCACCAAATTGTCAGGTGCGACTGGCAGCAGCACATACGAGCCGGTCAGGCCGTATTGCTTGATCCAGTGGTTGTGCAGTGTGGGCGAGCGCGAGTGCGAAACCGGCCAGCCCATGACACCGACGAAACCGATTTTTTTTACTTCGCTCATTTCCGACCGAGTCCCGCCAGGATCTCGAAAATCACCGGTTGGGCCATCACCAAAGAGGAAGCGCCCAGCAGCAGCGCAGCCGTGAGTCGTTTCATGAAAGTCTCCTTTGAAGTTTGTTCGTGATCGTTAATTATGGTCCTGGTCTGAGACACTATCGCAGCATGAAAACCCTGATGCTCACCGAACTCGACGCTAGCCACGCAGCAGGGGCCAAGAACGTCGTAACTCAGGGCTGCACCGTTAAACCCAGATAGTCCACTAGGCGGGCCTTCGTCCCTGCGCGATGCCTGGCGGGCGATTTGCGAGGCATTTTGGCATCTCCCTCGTTGTCCATAGTTGGGCTATGAACTCCTCACGAGCCACCAAACTGCCTCGCAACTCGCCGCGCCATGCAAACGCGTCCTAATGGACTATCTGGGTTAAAGCGGGCTGCGAGTTCAGTCGCCAGAGCCGGAACGCACAGGCCACGGCGATCAGGCTGCTTGCCAAGCAGGCCCAGAAGATGCTGGCCAAGCCGAAGGCAGAGCTCAGGACCGCACCGCCTAGTCCACCCAGAACACCGGGCACGCCATAGCCAATCACAGTGTAAAGGGCCTGGCCGCGACCGCGCAATCGACCGGGGAAATACTGAGACAAAAGCGTGATGCACACCACATGGTGATTGGCGAAAGTCAGGGCATGCAGGCATTGCGCCAGCAACAGCGGCAGCAAGGTGACACTGCTGGCCGTGATGCCCATGCGCAGCACCATCACCAGGGCGCAGATCAGCAGCCATGCGCTCAGCGAAAACTTGGGCAGCCAACGGCTCTGGCTGAAGAACCAGGCTATCTCCACCAGCACAGCGAGCGCCCACAAGACACCGATCAGAGTTTTGCTCATTCCCAGTTCGTCAAGATAAAGCGAGAAAAAAACATAAATCCCCATGTTCGACAACACATGAAAAAACAGAGCTGCAAAAAACCATTGAACTCTGGGCCGACTGAGCACCGGCCAGACCGCTAATTTTTCTTGCTGTGCCGCAACCGTCTCCCGGATATCAGGCATGGCCCAGACACTCAGCACAACGGCCAGCAAGCTTAAGCTGGTCCAGAGCGGGAAATCCCGCAGGCCAAAAGTTTCAAACCAGGCCCCGGCCAGCAGCACGGTCAAGAGAAATCCGACTGAGCCCCACACGCGAACCCGGCCGTAGCGCTTGGCATCAAAATCACCGCTGCGGCTGACCAAATGCGCCATCGCGGCCTCGCTCATAGGCATCATGGCGCTGGTGTGACCGAACATCAGCAACAGCACCACAGCCAGGCCAGCCACACCCAAGTCAGTCAACTCCAGCCACAGGCCGGCAGAAATAAACAGAGCGGCAGTGGCGCCGTAACGCAGCAACTTGACCCGCTCACCGCTGTGGTCGCTCAACCAGCCCCAGGCATAGGGCGCAATCACCCGGGTCAGCGACTGCAAAGTGACCAGCAAGCCGATCAGCAACAAGCTCAGGCCCAAGTCTTTCAGCCACAGTGGCAAATAGGGATTGAAAAACCCGATGTGGGCGAAGTAGCTGGCTGACAGTGCCGCAAACGGCGCCAGTTCGCGACGCGAGCTCAAGCGCAGGCCCTCAAGCCTGACGGGCTTCGATATCGGGAATGCTGGCCCTGACGTCGCCACACTGGGCCCGCTGGCGCAGCGCGTGTTCCATCACGACCAAGGCCAGCATGGCCTCGGCAATCGGTGTGGCACGAATACCAACGCAGGGATCGTGCCGCCCCTTAGTCACCACCTGGGTTGACTGGCCCGCGCTGTCAATCGATTCGCGCGGGGTGGTGATCGAGCTGGTGGGCTTGATCGCAATGCTGACCTCAAGGTCCTGCCCGGTGCTGATGCCACCGAGCACGCCGCCAGCGTTATTGCTCTTGAAGCCTTGGGGCGAGAGCGAGTCACCATGGAAGCTGCCGCGTTGCGCCACACTGGAAAAACCAGCACCAATCTCGACACCCTTGACTGCGTTGATGCCCATCATGGCAAACGCGATGTCAGAGTCCATCTTGTCAAACAGGGGCTGGCCCAGCCCGACCGGGACCTTGCTTGCCGTGACCCGGATCCGGGCGCCGCAAGAGTCACCCGATTTGCGCAAGGCGTCCATATAGGCTTCAAGCGCTGACACATCGGCCACTGGGGCAAAAAACGGGTTGCGCGCCACATGGTCCCAAGACTCGAACGCAATCGGCAGATCGCCCATTTGCGTCATGCAGCCGCGAAACCGGGTACCGTATTTCTCCGCCAGCCATTTTTTAGCTACCGCGCCAGCCGCCACCATCGGTGCCGTCAGTCGCGCCGAGGAACGACCACCGCCGCGCGGGTCCCGAATCCCGTATTTGTGGGCATAGGTGTAATCGGCGTGTCCGGGTCTGAAAGTTTGCAGGATGTCGCCGTAATCCTTGCTGCGATGGTCGGTGTTCTTAATCAGCAAGCAGATCGGTGTCCCGGTGGTCTGCCCCTGGTACACCCCCGAGAGAATTTCGACCGTATCGGCCTCCATC
>CAXNKH010000204.1:0-3992 GCA_964202765.1 Burkholderiales bacterium
GTTGGCCGAGCGCTTGGCTGCCCTGAAAAAATAGCTGGCGCAACTTGGCTAGACGCTCTAGCGGGTCGTAGCCGCCATTGTTGCTGCGATGGCAATCGGTCCATTCATTGTCGCCCAGCACATAGACCAGGGGGTGCTTGGAGGCCTGAAACACGGCCAGGATGTCGAGCAACACCGCATCGCTGCACACGCTGGAGCCGTTTTTGATGTCGCCATCGTGGACGATGAAGGCCAGGTCTTCACGCCCCATCTCGGCCATCAACTCGGGCAACCGCGCGCGCTCCCAAGCGTTGTAAGGCGTGTCGCCGAACAAGCCGAAAGACACAGGCTGGGCGCAGGCCAAGCCGGTCCACAAGAGCAGCAGGGCAAATAACAGGTTCGGGCTCTTTGTTTTCAATTGAATTTCCGGTTCAAACCAAGCCAGCCTGCTGCAGGGCGGCGATTTGTTCAGCGGCCAGCCCCAGTTCGGTCAGCACCTCGACGCTGTGTTCGCCCAGGGCCGGCGGCGCGCGGCGCAACACGGGGGGCGTGGCTGTGAGGCGCAAGGGGCTGGCCACGCTGGCGATGTGGCTGATGCCATCAAGCGCGGCCGCTTGAGGCGAGCGCGCTTGACGCAGGGCCAGGCCCCGGGCCTTGACCTGGGCAAGGTCAAACGCCTCGCCGATGTCATTGATCGGGCCACAGGGCACGGCCTTATCCTCCAACAACTCAACCCATTGCGCTGTTGTGCGGGTTCGGGTTATTTCTGACATGGCCGGAACCAGGGTGTCGCGATGGCGCACCCGCAAGGTGTTGCTGACATAGCGCGGGTCTGCGGCCCAGTCGGGTCGCCCCACCGCTTGACAAAAGCGCTTGAACTGACCGTTGTTGCCAATGGCCAGCAGCATGGCGCCGTCGACCGTGGGGAAGTCCTGGTACGGCGCCACGCTCGGATGGCTGTTGCCCTGACGCTTCGGCACTTGGCCGGTGTTCAGAAACCCCCCGGCTTGATTCGCCAGCGTCGCCATACCGACGTCAAGCAGAGCCATGTCGATGTGCTGGCCCACGCCGCTGCGGTGCCTCACCTCGATGGCGGCCAGAATCGCGGTGGCGGCATAAACGCCAGTGAACAGATCGGTCAGCGCCACACCCACTCTCAGCGGGCCGCCGCCAGCCTCGGTGTCGGGCCGTCCTGTGATGCTCATCATGCCGCTCATGGCCTGAATCATCAGGTCGTACCCGGCGCGCTCAGCGTAGGGGCCGGTCTGTCCAAAGCCGGTGACCGAACAATAAATCAGGCGCGGATTAAGAGCCTGCATGCTGGCGTAATCCAGGCCATAGCTCTTGAGGCCGCCGACCTTGAAGTTCTCAACCAGCACATCACTTTGCAGCGCCATTTGGCGCACGATGGCCTGGCCCTCGGGTTTTGAGATATCGAGGGTGAGGGAGCGCTTGTTGCGGTTGGTGCTGGTGAAATAAGTGGCCTGATCGGTGTCCTGGCCCTGCGCATCGGGAACAAATGGCGGACCCCAATGTCGGGTGTCGTCGCCCACGCCGGGACGCTCGATCTTGATCACATCGGCACCGAGATCAGCCAGGATTTGGGTGCACCAGGGGCCGGCTAGCACCCTTGAGAGATCTAGCACCTTGATGTGGGGTAGGGCGGCTGGCTGGCTTGTCATGCATCTTGTCCTGTTTGCGTTTTTCTATGCTTTGCTTTTTACTTGTCTTTTGTACCCGCCACCCACCAACTCAACACATAAAACAACAAAACTCAATTCGCAAACGCCGAAATTCCAGTCTGCGCCCGGCCCAGAATCAAGGCGTGAATGTCGTGCGTGCCTTCGTAGGTGTTGACCACCTCCAGATTCACCAAATGACGCGCCACGCCGAACTCGTCGCTGATACCGTTGCCGCCCATCATGTCGCGCGCCAGTCGCGCGATATCGAGCGCCTTGCCGCAGGAGTTGCGTTTGAGGATGGAAGTGATTTCGACCGAGGCCGTTCCTTCGTCCTTCATCCGGCCCAACCTCAAACAGCCTTGCAGGCCCAAAGCGATTTCAGTCTGCATGTCAGCCAGTTTTTTCTGGATCAGCTGATTCGCTGCCAACGGACGACCGAACTGCTTGCGGTCCAGCACGTACTGGCGAGCGCGAAACCAGCAGTCTTCGGCCGCACCCAGCGCACCCCAAGCGATGCCGTAACGCGCCGAGTTGAGGCAGGTGAACGGGCCCTTCAAACCCTGCACATCGGGGAAGGCGTTTTCTTCCGGACAGAACACGGTGTCCATCACGATTTCGCCGGTGATCGAGGCCCGCAGACCGACCTTGCCGTGAACCGCTGGCGCACTCAAGCCCTTCATGCCCTTTTCCAAAATGAAGCCGCGAATCGGCCCGACTTGGCCGCTCTCGCTGACCTCTTTGGCCCAGACCACAAACACGTCGGCAATCGGACTGTTGGAGATCCACATCTTGGCGCCGCTTAAGCGGTAGCCACCCGCTATTTTTTGAGCCCGGGTGATCATGGATTGGGGGTCCGAGCCGTGGTCCGGCTCGGTCAGGCCGAAGCAGCCAATCCATTCCCCGGCGGCTAGCTTTGGCAAGTATTTTTGTCGCTGGGCCTCGCTGCCAAATTCAAAAATTGGCACCATCACCAAGGAAGACTGCACACTCATCATCGAGCGGTAGCCCGAGTCAATGCGTTCGACCTCGCGTGCAATCAGGCCGTAGGCGACATAGTTCAAACCCGGGCCACCGTAGGCCTCGGGAATGGTCGGGCCCAGTAGCCCGAGATCACCCATTTCGCGGAAAATAGCGGTATCGGTTTTCTCGTTGCGGAAAGCATCGATCACCCGGGGTTGCAATTTATCCTGGCAGTAAGCGGCTGCGGCATCGCGCACCATGCGCTCGTCGTCGCTGAGCTGCTGATCGAGCAAAAACGGGTCTTCCCAATTGAACGCGGCCTTGGCCATTGTCATTTCCTTATTAAGTAGGGACAGGGCCAAGGCCCTGTTCCGTAAAGTTTCACATCATTGCGCTACCGCCAATTCGACAGTCGCTGCGCCCTGTAAGATAAGCCATGAGCTCGACCCAATCGTCAACACAAGCGCACAGCTCGCTGGCTTTCAGTCACATGGGATTTTACGTGCGTGATCTGGAGACCATGGCCCGCTTCTACAAAAACGTGCTGCGCTTCACCGAAACCGACCGTGGCGACCTGGGCGCGGTGCAGCTGGTGTTTTTGAGCCGCGACCCGAACGAACATCATCAATTGATATTGGCCAGCGGCCGCCCAGCTGACCTGGGCTTTAACGTAATCAACCAGGTTTCATTTCGAGTGCCCGACTTGGCTGTCCTGCGCCGGGTGCTGGAGCGGGCGCGTTCCGATGGCGGCGCCAGTGATATCCAACCCGCCACCCACGGCAACGCGATTTCGGTTTACCTGCGCGACCCCGAAGGCAACCGCCTTGAAATCTTCATGGACACGCCCTGGTATTGCGAGCAACCGCTGCGTGAAGCGCTTGACTTCTCGCAAAGCGACGCCGTTATTCTGACTCAAGCCGAAGCCCTGGCGCGCAGCCGCCCAAAATTTCAAAGCCGTGAACAATGGAGCGCCGATCTGGCGCGCAAGATGGCCGCGACCGAAGCACTCTAAACTCTCCCTAGCCCACCCCACTGCGAGGCCTCCATGCACCCTGCACCAACACCGATTCGTCTGTTTATTGCGCTCCTGTTGGCGCTGGTCGGCTGGGCTGGCTTGACACCGGCACTGGCCCAGACCGACGCCGGTTACCCGCGCAAACCGATCCGGATGCTGCTGGGCTTTCCCCCCGGTGGCGGCTCGGACATTGTGGCGCGGCTGGTGGCACAGCCCTTGGGCGAGCTGCTTGGCCACAACGTGGTGGTGGACAACAAGCCTGGCGCCGGCGGCAATATCGCCGCCGACATGGCGGCCAAGGCCACACCCGATGGCTACACCTTGATTCTGCTGCCCAGCGGCCACGCCAGCAGCGC
>CAXNKH010000205.1:0-3948 GCA_964202765.1 Burkholderiales bacterium
GCCACATTCAGGGCATGTCAAAACTGATTCCAAAACAATATCACGCATGTCTTTGGTTGCCGGTGTGACATCCATTTAGCTTTGCTTCCTTTCTTCGAACCACCTGTCTAGTCGCGGCCCGACGTATTTCTTGCCCAGATCATGCCCGCTTTTGGGCACCACGGTGATGGCAATGCCTGTCAACCCACCGAAGGCCTGAACATTGGCTGGAATGCTTTGCCAGTCTTCTTCTCCCACATGAATTTCGCAATGGGCTGGCGCCTTGAACTGACCAGCCTCTGCCAACTCCCTGAGCCGTGTCGGGCGCGGTCTCAATCGGCATTCACGGCAATAAAAAATCTGTTTTTCTGGGAAGCAGCGCAGAGTAGTATTGTGGCCATACGGGTGCAGAACTTTCTCCGTCATAAACCGCCCAAGTTCAGGGTGGGGACGCCGTCTCGCAAGTCGCTGCCACCTCGGCCAGTTCACAGGGTTGGCCTTCGCAGCAATTCAGTGTGAGAAAGCGCAGCACTTCGTTCATGGGGCCAAAGGCAGCCCGGTAAATCAGGTTTCGGCCATCACGCTCCTGCGTGATGAGACTCGCATTTGCCAGCTCTTTCAAGTGGAAGGACAGGCTGGTGCTGGGCAGTTCAAGCGCCGCAGAAATGCGTGTGGGCGTCAGACCAGCGTCGCCGGCCACCACCAGTTGCCTAAATATCTGCAAACGCGATTGCTGGGCCAGGGCCGCCAGCGCGCGCACCACATCGTGTTCAGTCAAGTGGAAATCCTTGCCAGAGGTTTTGTCATCGGGATTGACAGGGTGATCACCCAGCAGGCTGCGAGCATGATGGAGGAGCCAATCAGTACATACATCAGCCCGCCCCACTGGTAGAGCAGGCCTGACATCAGCGTGCCAAAGAAGCGCCCCACGGCATTGGCAGCGTAATAGAAACCTACGTCTTCAGCTGCCTTCTCCGAACCGGCATACGCCAGGACCAGGTAGGAATGCACCGAAGAGTTGACAGCGAACGCAAAGCCAAAAACGCCCAACCCGCCGACCACCACCCATTCCAGGTTCGGAACGTCGAAGAACACCAGGACCGCCAACGCGACCGGAACCACCGCCAGAAGCGCCGACCACAGGCGTGCAGCGGGCACCTCGGCGCTCAAGCCGTCCTCACTGCGTTTGACGAGGTGCGGTGCAAACGCCTGTACCGCCCCATAGCCAATCGTCCACAACGCCAGAAAGCCGCCAATCATCGGGCGGGACCATCCGGATGCATACAGAAAGACCGGCACGCCCACTACAAACCATACATCCCGTGCACCAAACAGCACAATGCGGGCGGCGGCCAGCAGGTTGATGCCCTGGTTCTTCGCGAACAGCTCCTTGGCCGATTTGGACGCCTTACTTTTACCCATGAGCTTGGGAACATACAAAACGACGCCAATCAGCACCAGACTCAGCAAGCCAGCCATGGCCCAGAGCGACGCTCTGAATCCCAGCACCTCCAGCAGCACACCACCCAGGAAAAAGCCAATACCCTTCATGGCGTTTTTGCTGCCGGTAAACCACGCGACCCATTTAAACAACTGGCCGGAGGCTTCACCAGCTGTTAATTTGATGGCGGACTTGCTGGCAGTTTTTGTGAGGTCTTTGGCCACACCGCACACCCCCTGCGAAAGCACCACCCAGGCCACTGACATCGTGGCCGTCCAATCGGGTGACAGCGCCGAGAGCAGAAGAAAACCGGTGATCTGTGTAGTCAGGCCCACGGCCAGCATGCGCGCAATGCCATAGCGCGTGGCCAGCCAGCCACCGATCAGGTTGGCGGCAATACCCGCAGCCTCGTAAAGCAAAAACAGGAGCGCCAGCGTAAACGGTGAGTAGCCCAGCTTGTAAAAGTGCAGCAGCACCAGCATGCGCAGCGCGCCGTCGGTGAGCGTGAAGCCCCAGTACGCGCTGGTGACGATGGCGTAATTGCGTGCATTATGGTTGCCTGCCGTGGTGGTTACCGCCGTGTTCGCCATGTCAGATGCCTGTGGATTCCATATGGCAGGCCAGATCCACCATGCGGCAGGCGTAGCCCATTTCGTTGTCATACCAGGCATAGACCTTCAGCAGAGTACCGTCGGTCACCATGGTGGAGGGCGCATCGACTATGGAGCTGCGGGTGTCGCGGGCGTAATCGGCACTGACCAGGGGGCGTTCTTCGTAGCCCAGGATGCCTGCCAAGTAGGTTTCTGAGGCTTTTTTGAACAAGGCGTTGACCTCCTCGGGTGTCGTTTCGCGTTGGAGCTCAAAAACACAGTCGGTGAGGGAGGCATTGAGCACCGGAGCACGCACCGCGTGTCCGTTGAGCTTGCCCTTGAGCTCCGGGTAGATCAGGGCAATGGCAGTCGCGCTGCCCGTGGATGTCGGGGCAAGGCTTTCCATCGCGCTGCGGGCGCGGCGGAGGTCTTTGTGGGGGGCATCGACAACCAGATTCGTATTGGTCGGGTTGTGGATGGTCGTGATCTGGCCGTGCCGGATTCCCAGGTTCTCGTGAATGACCTTGACGACCGGCGCCAGGCAATTGGTGGTGCAGGAGGCCGCCGTTACGATTTTGTGCATGGCCGGGTCGTATAGTTCGTGATTGACGCCAACAACAATGTTGAGCACATCGCCGACCTTTACCGGGGCCGCCACAATGACGCGCTTTGCACCGCGGTTCAGGTGGCCCTGAATGGTTTCTGGAGTCAAGAATTTTCCAGTGCACTCTAGAACGATGTCCACACCCAACTCGCCCCACTGAATTTCGGAGGAGCTTGCACAGGAACTGAAGGAAAGTCTCTTGTTGCCAATCGCGATGGTATTCTCGCTGTCTGCGCGGATGTTTTCACGCCATTTGCCCTGAACCGTGTCAAACGCAAGTAGGTGGGCCGTCGCAATGGATCCGCCCTTGATTTCATTGAGGTGCACGACTTCAAGGCGATTGCTAGCGCGGGGGTCATCCGACTGCCGTTCTGCCGCGCCCATCGCTGCCCGCAGTGCCAGGCGCCCGATGCGCCCCATTCCATTGATGCCGACCTTCATGGGAGTCCTTTTGTTCAATAATTGAATATATATTGAAGTATTACATCAAAAGATGACAAAATGATTACAAGATGACTCAGACAAAGGCCACCTCACTGACGGCATGTGCCATCCAACTTGGCATCGCAGCGCGAGCGGCGCGCAGGAGATACTGATTAGCAGCTTCAGGAAGCTTTCAGCTTTTTCAAATCCTCAATCACTTCGATCGAGTTACGCGAGGTGTTAGCCGACAGATAAACCTTGGCAATCCTGCCCTGCGGGTCAATTAGAAAAGTATTGCGCTTGGCAAATTTAATGATGCCCAGATTGGTGAGCGAATCGTAACGTGCTGCGGTCTCTGCCTTGTTGTCAGCCAATAGCGGAAACGGCAAATTGTATTTTTTGGCGAATTCGGCGTGGGATGCACTATCGTCCACGCTGACGCCCACCACTTGCGCATCCAGCGCGGTAAGTTTGTACAAATCATCACGAAACTTGCACGCCTGCTCGGTACAGCCAGGCGTGTCGTTCTTGGGATAAAAATACAGCACCAGCCACTTACCGCGAAAATCTGCCAGCGTGTGGGTTTTACCATTCTGGTCAAGCAACCGGAAATCGGGCGCTTGCTGGCCTACCTTGGGCGTGTAGGCGCTTGCCGACTGGCTCCAGGAAAATAAAACCACGACTGTCAGCGTCGCAAGTTTTGTCAGCAATTTCATAGCATCTCCTTTTATAACCTTGGGTACATTGATCGACCACGCCCACAGTCGCATCAACAGTGCGGCAACCGTCGCCAGTCCGCCGGCAAAAAAAGAACGCCAAAACCACGCTCTGGAATTGCCAGATGACGGCAAACAGCAAGCCTGCCGGAATCGCTGCGATGCCCACCCTCAGATGATACCAACCGAAAGCAA
>CAXNKH010000206.1:0-3947 GCA_964202765.1 Burkholderiales bacterium
TGAACGCACTGTAGCCTTGGCCCAGTTGGAAAAAAAACGCGACCCTGAGCGTGGCTACGAGCCCATGCTTGAGCGCCTACTCGAACCTATTTTGCTGCGCTGCGTGCAACATGCCATTCCCATCATCGGCAATTTTGGTGCGGCCAACCCGGAAGGCGCGGCTAAAGTCATCGCCCGACTGGCGCAGCGTCTGGGCCTGCCCGATCTCAAAATCGGTGTGGTCTATGGCGACGACGTGCGGGATAGCCTTGACACCACGACCCACCCGATCTATGAAGCTGACACCGGCCTCGACATGGGCGGCGGCGATATTGTTTCAGCCAATGCCTACCTGTCGGCCCAGCCCATCGTGCAAGCGCTGCAAGCCGGCGCCCAAATCGTTGTCACCGGTCGCACCGGCGACCCTTGCCTGGCCTTGGCGCCGCTGATTCACCATTTTGGCTGGCGTCTCGATGACTGGTCCAGGCTGGCCATCGGTGCCACTGCCGGCCACCTGCTGGAGTGCGGGGCCCAAGTCACCGGTGGCTACTACTACGACCCGGGGTTCAAGGACATCCCCGACCCGGCCAATATCGGTTTCCCGATTGCTGAAATTCATGCCGATGGTCGCTTGGTCATCACCAAAGCCGCCAACACCGGCGGTCTGGTCAACGCGCAAATCGTCAAGGAACAACTGCTGTATGAAATTCACGACCCCAGCCACTACATCACGCCCGATGTGATTCTGGACTTCTCGCAAGTTCGAGTAAAAGAAATCGGCGAGAACCGGGTCGAGGTCAGCGGCATGATTGGTAAACCGGCGCCTAAAACTGTGAAAGCCACCGTGTGCTTTGACGGCGGCTGGCTGGGCGAAGGTGAGATCTCCTACGCCGGGCCCAATTGTGTGGCGCGGGCCCGTGCCGCTGCCGATGTGTTGCTGCAGCGCCTGAAATTGCGCCAGCTCGACGTCCAAGCCCGGGTCGATCTGATTGGTGTGGCCAGCGTGCACGATGGCGATAGCGGCGAGCGTTGGCACAAAGATCGCAGCAGCTCGGCGCAAGACGTTCGGGTTCGGCTGGCGGTCTCGGCGCGCACCCAGGACGACGCCGACCAGTCGGCTCGCGAAGCACTGGCGCTGTACTGTTGCGGCCCGGCCGGCGGCGGCGGCGTGCGTTGGCGTACCACTCAGCGGATACGAACCCAGTCCTATCTGATGCACCCCGAAGACCTGTCAGCCGGTTGTACGGTGCGTAGCGCAACCGAGATCACAGCATGAACCCCATCACACAAACTGACGACACTGTGGTGACCGTGGCGCTGCACAGCGTAGCCCATGGCCGCGCCGGCGACAAAGGCAACCGCCTCAATGTCAGCGTCATGCCTTATGACCCGGCGGCTTACGCGCTGCTGGCCGAGCAACTGACCGAAGCGCGGGTGCTGGCCCTGTACGCACACCGTGGCGCAGCCCGTGTTAAACGTTACGACTTACCGCTGCTGCCGGCCTTCAACTTCGTGATCGACGATGTGCTCGAAGGCGGCGTCAATGGCAGCCTGAATCTGGACGGTCACGGCAAAAGCAACTCATTCATCTTGTTGGCCATGCCAGTGCAAGTGCCACTCAGGTTCGTCCAATCAACCCAGGAGAAAGCACCTTGAAAAATGTTCTACAACGCTCCCTCATTTCGCTGCTGACTGGCGTGTTCGCTGGCAGCCTGCTGTTGCCCGCTGCGGCCCAGGCGCAGACCCGGCCCTGGCCCGAAAAACCGGTGCGCATCATTGTCCCCGCGCCGGCGGGCAGCGCGCCCGACGCCATCGTTCGGGTGCTGGGCCAAAAACTGTCCGAAGCCTGGGGCCAGTCTGTCACCATCGACAACATCGTCGGCGCCTCGGGCAATATCGGAACCGACCGAGTCGCCAAAGCCGCTGCCGACGGCTACACCCTGCTGTTCAACACGATTGGCCCGATCGCGGTCAACCTTACCCTGTTCGAGGGCAAGCTGCCGTACGACCCAGTAAAAGACCTGGCCCCGATCAGCCTGGTCGTCAAGATGCCCAATTTGCTGACCGTCAACCCCGGCGTACCGATCAAAAGCCTGAAAGAACTGATTGCCGCCGCCAAGAAAGATCCGGGCAAGCTGCGCTACGGCACGGCAGGCCCCGGCACCACCCAGCATTTGTCAGGCGAGTTGCTCAACACCCTGGCCGGCATCAAACTCACCAGCATTCCCTACAAGTCCAGCGCGCAGATGACCACCGACGCCATCGGCGGCCAGATCGAGGTGCTGTTTCACAACGCGCCGGTGCTGCTGCCGCACATCAAGGCCGGCACCTTGAGGCCGCTGGCGATCACCAGCGCCAAACGCTCGCCTTCCAGCCCGGATGTGCCGACCATGGCCGAGGCTGGCGTCAGCGATTTCGAGATCACCGCTTGGTTCGGCTTCATGGCACCGGCTGCCACACCACAGGCCCTGATCCGAAAAATATCGGCCGACGTGGCCCGCATCGTCGCCACACCCGAGATCCAGGAACGTATCCTGTCGCAAGCCAGCGAGCCGGTCGGCAGCACCCCAGAGGCCTACGCCACTTTCATCCAATCCGAGATCACGAAGTGGCGCGAAGTCATCAAGCAAGCCAATATCACGGCCGATTAATACTATTTCCAAAAATAATGACAACAGAGTCCCAAGGCTTGTAGGTGAGGCTTTGTACTGGATCAGTTCGGTGCGGCGCACAGATAAAAAATTCGGGTCAAAACCCAATTTTTTCCTCCTTTATGCCGCTGCGCTGTGTGCCGCACCGAACTGATCCTGGCACCGTGGCGGGTCAGTCTTGCGTTGACACAGAAAGCGATGATGGGTACGGATGGCGTAGCCGTATAAAGGCGGAGCCCGAAAGACGGGGGACAGCCGCGTAATCATCCACACCCATCGCCAGCGAGCAAACCCCGCGGTGGCATGACTCCGGATGCTCAATAATTCACACAGGACAGAGCCGCTTGGCCTGCACTATTGGAAACTATGAAAATTTGTGTTTTTGGCGCTGGCGCCATGGGCGGCCATGTGGCGGCTCGATTGCTCGCAGCGGGTCAGCAGGAACTCTCGGTGCTGGCGCGCGGCCCTCACCTGGCAGCAATACAAGACCAGGGTCTGCTCCTCAACATCGCTGACAAGAGCTACCAGGGTCGCCCCTTCGCCGCCACCGACGATAGCGACAGCTTGGTGCCACAAGACCTGGTCATCGTCGCGCTCAAGGCACAAGCCCTACCCGATCTAGCCCAATCGATCTCGCGCCTGCTGAAACCCGAAGGCATCGCGCTGTTCTTGCTCAATGGCATTCCCTGGTGGTGGAATTACGGCCTGCCGGGCGAACGCGGGTCACTGCCACTGCTGGACCCCCAGGGTGTTTTGTGGCGCTTGCTCAGGCAGCGCACGCTGGGCTGCGTCTGCCATGCCAGCAACGAGGTGGTCGCTCCTGGCGTGATCGTGGGTTCTCCGGGCGACCGCTGGCTGCTCGGTGACCCCCTGCTCCAAGCCCAGGTCCCAGTCTCGCAACGGCTGGGCGCTGTGGTCGATCTGTTTGAGCAAGCCGGTTTTGCCGCCAGCGCCAGTGCCGACCTGCGGCGCGACATCTGGCACAAGTTGCTGATCAACGCGTCCCTCAACCCGGTCTCGGCGTTGACCCGACTGCCCACCCGCGAGCTGACCAGCGATGGTGCGCTGCGCGAACAAATGATGACGCTGATGGCTGAAGTGATGGCCGTGGCCAAGGCTTGCGGCTGGGATCTAGCGGCCCAGGGACTGGCGTCACCGTCGGTGTTCGAGGCCTGGCTCAACCCCGCCAAGCGCCCTCCCGATCACCGCACTTCAATGCTGCAAGACGTGCTGGCGGGTCGATCCCTCGAAGTCGAAGCCCTGCTCGGGCAAACGCAGCGGTTTGCGCGCGAGACCGGGGTGGCGACCTCGATGTGT
>CAXNKH010000207.1:0-3932 GCA_964202765.1 Burkholderiales bacterium
GGGATTTCAATAACCAAGATGAACTGACGGGGCCGATTGCAGCCCCGTCAGCGGGGGGGGGAACGTCAGTCGACGCTCATGGGCGCAATATCGATAAACCAACTCCGTGGTTGCACCACACCCTTAACCCGGGTACTCATGGCCCGGGGTCCGACGTCATGCGCGATCCAGATAAAGGGGGCCTCCTCCACAATCCGGGCATGTAATTTGGCCAACTCCGCATCCCGCGTCTTGTCTTCAAAACTGGTTCTGGCATTTGAGATCAGTTTGTCAAACTCATCGTTGCCAAAGTAACCCCAGTTATTAGAGACCGGCGGAAAAGCTTTGGTGCTGGTGAAACGCACCATCGCAAAAAACGGATCCATGGCAGCAAAACTCACATTGGTGGCACTTGCGCCATTGGCCGAAGGATCCTTCGCCCCTTTACGCCAGTTGGTAAACAAAGTATTCCACTCGATGACGTCAAATTGAATGTCAATGTGACATTGTTTGAGCGACTGCTGAACAAATTCATTCATCGGCAGCGGCTGCATTTGCCCCGAACCCGAAGCCGAAATCTGCACCTTGGCTTTGAGTGGTTTGGCTGCAGAAAAACCGGCTTCAGCCATCAATTTACGAGACGCTGCGACATCGTATTTGATATCGAATTTTGGGTTACCCCACCAAGGATGTCCCGGCGGAACAGTGCCCTTGGGGATTGCCATCATGCCGCCGAGCAGGGTTTTGAGACCTTCCCGATCAACACATAAATTGGCCGCTTGACGGACCCGCTTGTCGAGCCAGGGCGAGCCTTCAGCAAACGACAACTGCCACGGCCAGACGTGGGGCTGAGCATTGCTGTAAATTTTAAAACCTCGTTGCGTGATTTGCGGAACCGCATCGGGCGCAGGAGCCTCAATCCAATCGACTTGGCCCGACAACAGCGCCGCCGTTCTGGCATTGGCTTCCGGCATAGGAATCAACACCACCCGATCCAATTTAGTCGTGCGTTTGGGATCCCAGTAGCTCTTGTTGGCCACCAGTTCTAGCCGCTCACGGGGTACAAACCTGGCCATTTTGAAAGGCCCGCTGCCAGAAGCATCGGCTGCGAATGCCACCCAGGCTTGCTTGGCACGCTCAGCGGGATCACTCACACCGACCGGCACGGCTTTTAATTTGGCATCCCAATGGGCCGGTGAGGCCATGAACAAGTTGGTCAGATTGACGGGCAGAAAAGCATCCGGCTCACTGGTAGTCAACTCGACCGTCATATTGTCAATTTTGCGCGCGCTGCGCAAGGTCGGCATGCGTGAAGCCGTGACGCCGACCTGACTCGCATCAAAATGCCCAGCTTCTTTGTCAAGGACTTTGCGCACATTCCAAACTGCGGCGTCCGCATTGAAGTCCGATCCGTCGTGAAACTTCACCCCGGGGCGCAATTTGAACACCCATTTTGTGCGGTCCTTGGCGTCGGCAGTCCAAGACAAGGCCACGCCAGGGATCACGACACTGGCCGCATCGGACTTGGATAAATCCCAATAAGTCAGGGAGTCATACATCGGAATCCCAGTGAAACGGTTGCCTTCAAAACCTTGGTCCGGTTGGCCTAGCGTACGGGGGATGTCTGCGGCAGTCATGGCTATCCGAAGCACCTTCTCTTGCGCACCTGCGGTAGGTGACAGAGCAAGCGCTAGCAGGCCAGCCAGCAAGGCCCCGCTCAAGCATTTCGAGTGGCAGCGCGGAATGGATTGTTTAGGTTTCATTGTCACTCCAGTGAGATTTAAAAAAAGCAAAAGGACGCCTAGCCCAAGCACCCAAGTTCTATGCAAATCCTATGCCAACTTTAGAAGCTGAATTCACTCCCGTGAATTAGGGTATTCCATTGCTTTCACCTTGTTTGCCTAATTTAGCAAGCACCAATTTGGCTCTGCTAAAGATTTTTGGACTGATTTGGTGCATATGCCTTGGGTAGCGGTGATGCGTAGGCGCCGACCTTGGAGGTCGTGAGCCCCAAGCCTACGACGGCCTCCGCCAGACGCACGGCGGCGGCAACCCCGTCGATGACGGGAATGCCTGCGGTACGCGTCAACTCGGCGGCGAAGTCTGCCATGCCCGCGCATCCGAGCACGATCGCCTCGGCGCGGTCTTCCTCCTTCGCTTTGTGGATTTCCAGCTCGATCCTGCGGCGCGCGTCGCTCGCAGGATTTTCAAGTTCCAGTACCGCGATGTCCGTCGCGCGAACACGTGCGCATCGTCGGTCGAGTCCGTATTTCATGAGGTTGGTCTCGATTGCCGCAATCGAACGTGACAGTGTCGTCACCACCGAAAATCGATGCGCGATGAGGCTTGCGACATGGAACGCAGCCTCGCCGATGCCGATGACTGGCGCACGGGCAAGCGACCGCGCAGCCTCGAGTCCGGTGTCGTCGAAACAGGCGATCACATAAGCATCCACTTTGGCATCGAACCCGGCCGCTTCGCCTTTCGCGATCTCGGCGAGCAAGCCGGGAACGGACAGCGCCTCGTCGTAATAGCCCTCGATGGATGCCGGCCCCATGTAGGGATTGACGGCGGTCACGAACGTGCCTGCGGATGCCGCCGCCTGCGCGGCGAGACCGATGCGCCGAGTCATCGACGCCGTGGTGTTTGGGTTAATGATGAGGAGACGCATCAAACGCCCTATTCAATCTTGATGCCCTGATCTTTGATGAGCTTGGCCCACTTGGCCTGGTCTTCGCGGATGAACTGGGTGAACGTCTCGGGGCTGTTGGCAGCGGGTTCACTGCCCAAGGCCAGCATTTTTTCCCGCACTTCGCGCTGGGCCATGACTTGATTGATGTCGGCCGAGAGTTTGGCTACCAGCGGCTTGGGCGTGGCCACCGGTGCCAGCAAACCGAACCAACCAACAGCGGCGTAGCCCGGGACACCGGACTCATTGACCGTGAGTAAACCGGGCAAGGTCTCGCTCCGGCTGGCGCTGGTTACCGCCAGAGCGCGCACGCGTCCGGCCTGAACCTGGGGCATCACCGTTTGTGCCGGCGCAAACATCAGGTCGACCTGGCCGCCCACTAGATCAGTCAATGCCTGACCCGTTCCTTTGTAAGGGACGTGCAGCAAGTCCACGCCCGCCATGACCTTGAACAACTCGGCCGAAAGGTGCGAGGCAGCGCCAGTGCCGGAAGAACCAAAACTGAGTTTGCCCGGATTGGCTTTGGCCAGTTTGATCAAATCAGCAACCGTGTTCACGCCCAGTTTGGGATGGGCCGTTATCACATAGGCCGAAGCCGTCACCAGCGTCACAGGGGCAAATTGCGGCACATTTTTTTCAGTCATGACGGCCGTCGAAGCCATCAACAGGGTGTGGCCGTCGGGCGCGGACTGCGCCACCAGATTGGCACCGATATGACCACTGGCACCCGGCTTGTACTCGATGATGACCTGCTGTCCCCACAGCGCAGAGAGTTGCGGAGCCAGGATCCTGGCCAAGGTATCAGCGCCGCCAGCCGGTGGGAACGGCACGACGATGCGCACCAGTTTGCTCGGAAAATCCTGCGCCAGCGCCGGCCAACTGAGGACACAAGCCAGAAGCAGTATGAGGCGAAGCAGCAGCGCGTTCATCAAGCTTGCCCTGGTGCCACGATGTAGGTGCGCAAGGAGGTGATGCCCTCAATCGCGCATTCGACCACATCACCGGGCTTGAGGTACAGCTCAGCCGCGTTGGGCTTGCCAACCGCCACCCCACCCGGCGCCCCAGTGGCGAACATATCGCCCGGCTCAAGCACCATCAAACGAGAAAAGTGCTCAATGATGTCGGTCATTTTCCAGATCTGATCCGAGGTGTTGACGCGCATACGCTGTTCGCCGTTCACCGTGCAGGTCATCCACAGATCGTAGGGATCGGCAATCTCATCCATGGTCACGATCTCAGGCCCCAGAGGGCCAAACCCTGGCGC
>CAXNKH010000208.1:0-3892 GCA_964202765.1 Burkholderiales bacterium
GCGCGGTCATGGGAAAAGCTCCAGAAGTTTAAAAACGGCTCAATGCGCACAACTCGGCAGAAAATGGCCAGTCGGCTTCCAGGCACCAATCCAGCGGGCCAGGATTCTGGGGCGGCGGCGCAGTGCATGGGGAAATAGAATGAATGGCCTGTATTGTAGGCGGGGGGCAGGCCAAGCGGCCGCACCATCAAGCCAGTTCCCGGGCAAAATACACCCTCCACCGCCTCTAGCACCGACCATGCCGAATCGAACCGTTTTTTTCATCTCTGATGGCACAGGCATCACGGCCGAGACCTTTGGCAATGCCATTTTGGCCCAGTTCGAGATGCAAGCACGCCATGTCCGTCTGCCTTTTATTGACTCGGTGGACAAGGCTTACCAAGTGCTGCGGCAAATCAACCGCACCGCACAGGTCGAGGGGAAAAAGCCCATCGTTTTCACCACCTTGGTCAATACCGAGGTGCTGAAGGTGATTCAAGAGGGTTGTCAAGGCATGTTGCTCGACATGTTCAGCACGTTTGTCCATCCACTGGAAAAGGAGTTGCAGCTCAAATCTAACCATAGGATCGGCCGCTTCAGCGATGCCAGCAAAAGCAAGACCTACCACGACCGGATTGAGGCGATTGACTTCTCGCTGGCGCACGACGACGGACAGTCCAACCGCGACCTGGAACAATCCGATGTCATTTTGGTGGGCGTGAGCCGCAGCGGAAAAACACCGACCTCGCTCTATCTGGCGATGCAGCACGGCCTGAAGGCTTCCAACTACCCCCTGATTCCAGAAGATTTCGAACGCAATCAACTCCCGGTCGCACTGGTGCCACACCTCAGCAAAATTTTCGGCCTGACCATCAGGCCCGAACGTTTGAGTGAAATTCGCAACGAGCGCCGCCCCAACTCCGTCTACGCTTCGCTGGAGAACTGCCGAAAAGAGGTCAGTGCAGCCGAATCCATGATGCGGCGCTCGGGGATTCGCTGGCTCTCCACCACCACCAAATCGATTGAAGAAATCGCCACCACCATCCTGCAAGAAATCTGGCCCGAGCGCCTGAGCTACTGAACCCAACAGACCTCGGTTTGAATCGACAGTCCAGCAAGCAATATGAATCGCAAACCACTCGTTGTCATCAACGTCATTTTGTTTCACGTCGCTGCCCTTTGGGCCCTGCAGACGGGTCTGTTGCAACGGGCCGTCGAAATCGTCATTCCCGTGCAAATTCTCAGCGAATTCATTGCGCCACTGCGACCAGAAATTACGCCACCCAAACCACGGACTGTGCAGACGCCTGTACCGCTGAAGACGACAGTTAATCCACCCCTCAAACCAGAACTCCAGCCTGAGCCCTTACTGACGACAGCCAGCCCCGCGGCGGTCGTAGCGCCCAGCCTGGCGAAGGATCCAGCAACCGCGCAAGTCAACCCGTCCCCAGCCGGCCGACCCGGGCCCCTGTTCGCACCGGCGGCCCCCATGGCACCGGCCCGGCTGGATTT
Organism: Burkholderiales bacterium; assembly: GCA_964202765.1. GTDB lineage: Bacteria > Pseudomonadota > Gammaproteobacteria > Burkholderiales > Burkholderiaceae_C > CAXNKH01. The sequence goes on from CAXNKH010000208.1 coordinate 1,492, forward strand.
ACCCATCAGCACAGCCGATTACCTGCAAAACCCTAAACCGGCCTACCCCGCCATCAGCAAGCGCCTGGGTGAGCAGGGCAAGGTGGTGGTTCGCACTCTCATCGACACTGACGGAACTGCTCAAAAAGCAGAAATTCTTCAGTCCAGCAACTTTGAACGCCTGGATCAGGCAGCCCTGAGCACCGTGCTGCGCTGGCGCTACGTGCCAGGCAAGCGCGGCGGTATTCCCGAGCCCATGTGGTTCAACATCCCGATTAACTTTGTTCTCGAATAATTTTTTGGAGTTTTTATGGATTCTCAACTCGGACTGTTCCATGTTTGGGCTCAAGGCGACTGGGTCACCCGATCCGTGGCCGGGGTGCTGCTGATCATGTCGCTCTCAAGCTGGGTCGTCATCCTGCTCAAAGTTCTGGACAATCTGCAATTGAAGAAATTCAACCGGAGAACCGGTAACTTCTGGCACAGCCTGAATTTTTCCGCTGGACTGGCCAGCCTCGGAACTGAGCCGAACAACCCCTTTGCGCAGCTGGCTCGAATTGGACAGGATGCCTCAACTCACCACCGCCATACCCAGGCTGAACTGCAAGACAAGCTCGATGTCAGCAACTGGATGACGCGCAGTTTGCGCAACTCGATTGACGACAGCACAGCCAAGATGCAGTCGGGCCTGGCCATTTTGGCTTCAGTCGGATCGACAGCGCCATTTGTCGGTCTGTTCGGCACCGTCTGGGGTATCTACCACGCACTCATCAGTATTGGCGCCGCCGGTCAGGCCACGATCGATAAAGTGGCGGGGCCCATTGGCGAGTCACTGATCATGACGGCGCTGGGACTGGCGGTGGCTATTCCCGCCGTGCTGGGCTACAACGCCCTGGTGCGCAGCAACAAGTCCACGCTGACCCAACTCAATCGATTTGCCCATGACTTGCATGCCTATTTTGTGACTGGTGCACGCGTGAACGGCCAAGCACTGCCTGCGAAAAAGGACTGACATGGCTTTCGGAACACAAGACGACACCGATGAAGTGATGAACGAGATCAACATGACGCCGCTGGTCGACGTGATGTTGGTTCTCCTCATCATTTTCATCATCACCATTCCGGTGATGAAACACTCGATCAATGTTGAGTTACCCCAGGCCAGCCATCAGTCTCAAAGTATCAAGCCAGAGACGATTCGACTGAGCATCGATGCGCAAGGCGCTTATTACTGGAACGATGGCAAAGTACAAGACGAGGCCTTGGCCGGACTGTTTCAAACCGAAGCACGCAAGAACCCGCAACCCGATTTGCACATCCAGGGTGACAAGGCGGTACGCTACGAGCGCGTGGTCCAAGCCATGGCAGCAGCCCAGCGCGCCGGATTAAACAAAATTGGGTTTATCACCGATCCGCGCCTCTGATTGCGCATCGCCAGTTTACAAGCCGATGGCGGCTATTCCGGCACGGGCGATTTGTGCATCGTCGGTGGATTTCACGCCGCTGACCCCGACCGCGCCCAAGCATTGGCCATCTTTCATGATGGGAACGCCCCCTTCGAGCATGCCCCGCAAATCAGGGGCGCTGAGAAACGCGATGCGCCCCCCATTGATGATGTCTTCGTAAATCTTGCTTTCACGCCGACCCAGGGCAGCGGTATTGGCCTTGGCCGGAGCAATGTGCGCCGAGATCGGTGCTGCGCCGTCGAGCCGCTGCAATGACAGCAAGTGACCGCCATCATCCACAATGGCAATGGACACCGCCCAGCCATTGTTGATTGCTTCCGCCTCAGCGGCTGCGGCAATGACTTTGACGTCGGAGAATTCCAGAGTGGGTTTTGATTTCATGGCTTGGTCTGGGGGACTAAAAAAACCGAGCATAGCTCAGCAGCCTACAACTACAAAATATTGGGGACAGAGCGGAAGATCTGCCCCCAAGGTGATTAACTATGATCTAGAATGTCATGTGGTCACTTCAGCGACCTCGCAACCAGGTGCCTCAGGGCGAATCAAGGAGAAGCAAATGACCGATCAAGTCCAAACCATTGAACCGAATTCGGGCTACGGCTTTGCCGTATCCCAAGCAGAACGCAACAAAGTGTTGCGAAATACCTACTGGCTACTCGCCCTGAGTCTGGTTCCCACCGTACTGGGCGCTTGGATCGGTGTGGCGACCGGCATCACCCAAGCCATGGGCGCTGGCCTTAGCCTGATTGTTTTCTTGGGCGGGGCTTTGGGCTTCATCTACGCCATCGAGAAAACCAAAAACTCAGGCGCCGGTGTTCCGGTGCTGCTGGGTTTTACTTTTTTCATGGGGTTGATGCTGTCACGCATGATTGCCATGGTTCTGGGCTTCAAAAATGGGCCAGACCTGATCCTGACGGCGTTTGGCGGAACCGCTGGCGTGTTTTTCGTGATGGCCA
>CAXNKH010000209.1:0-3844 GCA_964202765.1 Burkholderiales bacterium
TCGCGAGTCACGGTGGGCGAGGGTTGTGTGGTGGGCGAGCGTTGCCTCTTGCACTCAGGGGTGGTGATTGGGGCTGACGGTTTTGGTTTTGCACCCCGGGATGCCAATGAGGGTTGGGAAAAAATAGAGCAGCTCGGTACCGTCCAGATCGGCAACGATGTTGAGATTGGGGCCAACAGCTGCATAGACCGTGGCGCCCTGCAGGACACGGTGATTGAGAACGGTGTCAAACTCGATAACCTGGTGCAAATTGGGCACAACGTCAGAATCGGCAAGCACAGCGCCCTGGCCGGTTGCGTCGGCGTGGCCGGAAGTGCGGTGATTGGTGCGCATTGCACTGTGGGAGGTGGCGCTGTGGTGCTGGGCCATTTGAGCTTGGCCGATCATGTTCATATTTCAGCGGCTTCGGTTGTCACGCGCTCGATTGCCAAGCCGGGAAATTACACCGGGCTTTTCCCTATCGATGACAATGCGGTCTGGGAAAAAAATGCCGCAACCCTGAAGAACCTCCATGCCTTGCGCGAACGGATTCGGGTATTGGAAAAAACAATGAAATCAGAGAAAAAATCATGATGGACATCCACGAAATCCTGAAAAAACTGCCGCACCGTTACCCTTTTCTGCTGGTTGATCGGGTCCTCAAGCTTGAGCCGGGAAAAAGCATCACGGCTTTGAAAAATGTCACGATCAACGAGCCTTTTTTCGTTGGTCATTTTCCGCATCGTCCGGTGATGCCCGGGGTGCTGATGATTGAGGCCTTGGCACAAACCGCAGCTTTGCTGGCTTTCGAGACCCTGGGCGTGGTTCCTGACGACAAAACGGTTTATTATTTCGCGGGAATTGACGGTGCGCGCTTCAAGCGTCCGGTCGAGCCAGGCGACCAGTTGACGATGGAAGTCGAGCTGCTTCGCATGAAAGCTGGTGTTTTTAAATTCAAGGCCCGCACCTTGGTCGGTACCGAGTTGGCTGTAGAAGCCGAATTGATGTGCACCATGCGCAGCATTGCCTGATGTTCGAGAGCCACCCAAGATGAGCAGGATCCATCGCACCGCACTGATTGATCCGCTGGCCGAGTTGGACAGTTCGGTCAGCGTCGGGCCTTACACCGTGATCGGTCCCCACGTCAAAGTGGGCGCCGGCACCACGATTGGTCCGCATTGCGTGATCGAGGGCCACACCACGATTGGCCAGGACAACCAGATTTTTCAGTTTAATTCGCTCGGTGCCATTCCCCAGGACAAGAAATATGCCGGCGAGGCTTGCGAGTTGCTGATCGGCGACCGCAACACCATTCGCGAATTTTGTACTTTCAATATTGGCTCACCTGGCGATACGGGTGTCACACGCATTGGCAATGACAACTGGATCATGGCTTATGTTCACCTGGCGCATGACTGCGTGGTGGGCAACCACACGATTTTCGCCAATAACAGTCAGCTCGCTGGCCATGTGACCGTCGGTGACTGGGTCATCCTGGGCGGATTCACGGTGATCCACCAGTTTGTCCGGCTGGGCGACCACAGTATGACTGCGATGTGTTCCTTGCTGTTTGCTGACCTGCCTCCATTTGTGATGTGCCAGGGCCAACCGGCCAAGGCGCGCACGATGAATTTCGAAGGTTTAAGGCGACGAGGGTTTTCACCGGAGCGAATTGCCGGCGTTAAGGCCATGCACAAAGCCTTGTACCGCGACAACTTGACCCTGGCACAGACGGGAGAGCAAATCAAAGGCTTGAGCCAGAGCTTGCCCGAGGCTGAGCCGGATGTGGCCATGATGCTTGCGTTCCTGGGGAATTGCTCGGCGCAACGTGGCATCGTTCGATGAGGCCATGAGCCTCGCAGGCTATCCATCCCCGGCGGCTTGCAGCACGGGACTCAACGTTGCCATGGTCGCCGGTGAGGCTTCAGGCGACCTGCTGTCGGGGCTGTTACTCGACGCTCTGCAAGCACGTTGGCCGGGTCTGCAGGCCATGGGGATTGGTGGGGTCGAGATGGCTAAGCGTGGTTTTCAAGCCTGGTGGCCTAGCGAGAAATTGGCCGTGCGAGGTTATGTCGAGGTACTTCGGTCTTACTGTGAGATCGTTGGAATTCGCAAACAGCTTCAGCAATGCCTGTTGGAGCGACCGCCAGCACTTTTTATCGGGGTGGACGCGCCCGACTTCAACCTCGATTTGGAGTACCAACTCAAATCCCGGGGGATTAAGACGGTGCATTTTGTCAGCCCATCGATCTGGGCCTGGCGCGCTGAGCGCATAGCAAAAATAAGACGCAGTGTGGACCATGTTCTGTGCATTTTTCCGTTCGAACCCGCACTGCTACAGCAACATGGAATTTCTGCCAGTTATGTGGGCCACCCGCTGGCCAATGTGATCCCGCTGGAGCCCGATCAGGCCGCGGCCCGCCAGGCACTGGGACTGGGTTTGGCCGATCAGGTCGTGGCCTTGTTGCCAGGCAGCCGGCAGTCAGAAATCAGCTACCTGGGGGAACGCTTTTTTACCGCCGCAGTCCTCTTGAAAAAACAAAGACCCGACATTAAATTGGTCGTTCCAGCTGTGCCCTGGCTGCGAAATCAGATTGAACAGGCGGCGCTCAAGTCCGGGGCCAACCAACTGCTGCAAATCGTGTCGGGGCAGTCCCATCAGGTGTTGGCGGCGTGCGATGTGTGCCTGATCGCCAGCGGAACGGCCACTCTAGAGGCCGCCCTGTTCAAGCGACCGATGGTGATTGCCTACAACATGAACTGGTTGTCCTGGCAAATCATGCGACGCAAAAAACTTCAACCCTGGATTGGCTTGCCCAATATCTTATGCCAAGATTTTGTCGTTCCCGAGCTGTTACAGCAGGATGCCAGCCCACAGGCCTTGAGCCGAGCCGTTTTGGACTGGTTTGATTTGCCTGAGAAAATGACGACTTTGCGGCAACGATTTACGGCCCTGCACCACGAACTCAAGCGCGATACCGCGCAACTGTCCTGCGATGCCATTGAAAAAATACTTCAAGCTTGAGCAAGCGCATCTGGCATGGGACAGCCCCGGCCTCATCGCCGGTGTTGACGAGGCCGGCCGCGGACCATTGGCCGGTCCGGTGGTCGCGGCTGCGGTCATCCTGGACGACAGTCACCCGATCAAAGGACTGGCCGACTCCAAAGTCCTCACTGCCTTGAAGCGGGAAAAACTGTTTGATGAAATTCGCGCCAAGGCCCTGTGTTTTTCCATTGCCCAGGCGACGGTGCAGGAAGTCGATCGGCTCAATATATTGCAGGCCACCTTGCTGGCGATGCGCCGTGCGGTTGAGGGCTTGCGGCTCAAACCCGTCAAGGTGCTGGTTGACGGCAATCGACTGCCGGTATTGGAGATGCTGGCCGAGGCGATCGTGAAGGGTGACAGCAAGATCCCATCGATTTCTGCAGCTTCGATTTTGGCCAAAGTGCACCGTGATCGCTGGTGTGTCGAGATCGACAAACAATATCCGCAGTATGGTTTTGCTGCCCACAAGGGATACGGCACGGCCGAGCATCTGCTGGCCTTGCGTACCCACGGTGCCTGTCCCGAACACAGGCAAACCTTCAACCCGGTGGCACAGGTGCTTCGATGAGCCATGAGTTTCAGCCCGGATTGAACTGGATCACCTCACGCGACAATCCCTTGCTCAAGGACTTGCGCCGACTGGCGAACGACAGTTCGGCCTACCGCAAACAAGGTCGTTTCTGGGTCGAGGGCGAACACTTGTGTCAAGCCGCGCTGGACCGCGGTTGGTCCCCGGTGCTGGCGGTACTGTCCCAATCGTTGGACACATCGAGTGTTAGCCGCTGGTCTTCCAAGTCGCTTAAAACTATGGTTATTCCA
>CAXNKH010000210.1:0-3830 GCA_964202765.1 Burkholderiales bacterium
CCAAAGCAGCCAGCTCGCATACTGGCGCCCTGGCCGGCAACGACAAAATTTACGAAGATGTGTTCAAGCAGTGCGGCGTGATCCGTGCCCGCAGCCTGCGCGAGTTGCTCGAATTCGCCCGTGGCGTGCCGATTCTTCCAACTCCCAAAGGTGAGAACATTGTCATCATCACCGGCGCTGGTGGCTCTGGCGTTTTGCTGTCCGACGCTTGCGTTGACAACAAGCTCAGCCTGATGCCCATGCCCGACGATCTGGACGCGGCGTTCCGCAAGTTCATTCCGCCCTTCGGTTCTGCCGGAAACCCGGTGGACATCACCGGTGGCGAGCCACCCGCGACCTACAAAAACACGGTGTTGCTAGGTCTGGCGGACGACCGCATCCACTCGCTGATTCTGGGCTACTGGCACACCATCGTGACGCCGCCCATGGTGTTCGCCCGCATCATGGTTGAAGCCCGTGACGAAATGCGCGCCAAGGGAATTGAAAAACCCATGGTGGCATCGCTGGCTGGTGACGTGGAAGTGGAAGAAGCAGCGCAGTACCTGTATGAGAATGGCATTCCCGCCTACGCTTATTCGACCGAGTTGCCAGTTCAGGTGCTGGGAGCGAAATACCAGTGGGCCCGAGGCGCTGGCCTGCTGTAAAACAGCAGCAGGGCGAGAAGCGTCCTGCTCTAGCCTAGGTCGTGAATTACGTTGAGTTGGAACATCATGAATCAGAAAATCATCCCTATTGCATTGCAACAGGAAACGAAAGAACGTAAACGCCAGGCACCTAAGGGTCGCCGCGTCGATCCCGCGGCCCTGGTCGAAGTTCAAACCTTGTTGGGCAATGAGTCGCGTCAGTCTGATTTATTGATTGAGCATTTGCACAAGATTCAAGATGCTTATGGCTCATTGTCAGTAGCGCACCTGGCTGCTTTGGCCCAGGAAATGGGCCTGGCGCAAACCCAAGTCTATGAAGTCGCTAGCTTCTACCACCACTTTGACTTGGTCAAAGAGGGTGAGGCGGCACCCGCAGGCTTGACGGTTCGGGTTTGTGATGGCCTGTCCTGCGAATTAGCAGGTGCGCGCGAGATGCTGACCAAGTTACCCGTTCTGCTGGGCAAGGATGTGCGGGTTCTAGCTGCGCCCTGCATCGGCCGTTGCGAACAAGCCCCAGCAGCGGTTGTCGGCCAGAATCCGGTGCCTCATGCCAGCTGTGAGTCCGTGCTCGCTAAAGTTCAGGCCCAATCTAAAATTCACACCCCTGAGCCCTATACCGACTATGCCGCTTACCAGGCGATCGGTGGCTACGCGCTGCTGCAATCCTGCGTGTCTGGTCAGCGTGATGTCGAGTCCGTGATCAAGACCATGGAAGATTCTGGCTTGCGTGGACTGGGCGGTGCCGGTTTCCCAGCGGGGCGCAAATGGCGCATCGTCAAGGCCGAGTCCGGCCCCCGCTTGATGGCGGTCAATATTGACGAAGGCGAACCTGGCACATTCAAAGACCGGGTCTATCTGGAACGTGATCCGCATCGCTTTATCGAAGGCATGCTGATTGCCGCCTGGGCCGTTGGCATTGACAAGGTCTATATCTACCTGCGCGATGAATACCACGGCTGCCGCACGCTGCTGCAAGATGAGCTGAACAAGCTGAAGACCAACCCACCGCTGGTCCAGATGCCTGAAATTATTTTGCGCCGTGGCGCCGGCGCTTACATCTGCGGTGAAGAATCTGCCATGATCGAGTCGCTCGAAGGCAAGCGCGGCATACCAAGACTGCGTCCGCCCTATGTGGCGCAAGTCGGCCTGTTTGGCCGTCCCACGCTGGAGCATAATTTCGAAACCCTGTATGCGGTGCGTGAGATTCTGGAAAAAGGCGGTGCCTGGTTCAGCTCACACGGTCGCAATGGGCGCAAAGGCCTGCGTTCTTTCTCGGTTTCAGGACGGGTTCAGAACCCCGGCGTGAAACTGGCCCCGGCCGGGATCACCATTCAGGAATTGATCGATGAATACTGTGGCGGCATGCAAAGCGGCCACCATTTCTATGCCTACCTGCCTGGCGGCGCCTCGGGTGGAATTTTGCCGGCCACGATGAACACCATCCCGCTGGACTTTGACACGCTGCAACCCTATGGTTGCTTTATCGGTTCTGCTGCCGTGGTGATTCTGTCGGATCAGGACAGTGCTGTTGGCGCCGCCCGCAACCTGATGCAATTCTTCAAACATGAGTCCTGTGGCCAGTGCACACCGTGCCGTAACGGAACAGCCAAGGCGGCCGACTTGATTGAACAGCCGAAATGGAATCTTGAATTGCTGGCCGATCTGTCCAACGTGATGCGCGATGCGTCAATCTGTGGACTCGGTCAGGCAGCGCCCAACCCGGTGGACTGCGTCATCAAATATTTCCCGCACGAGTTGGTTTAAATCGGTCCTGACGGAGTCTGAAAAACATCATGAACGCAATTACCCGCCTAGAAGCCGCTCAGATCAATGAGGCCGCGCCACAAGTCAGCTTCGAGCTGAATGGCCGGCACGTCACTGGCAAGAGCACCGAAACACTGATCGAAATCGCCAAGCGCGTTGGCATAGAGATTCCCCGCCTTTGCTACAAGCCAGGAATGGAGTCGGTCGGCAACTGCCGTGCCTGCATGGTCGAGATCAAGGGTGAAAGGGTGTTGGCACCCTCTTGCTGCCGCACCCCAAGCGAAGGCATGAAAGTCGTAACCGACAGCGAACGTGCGTTGGCATCGCAAAAAATGGTGCTCGAGTTGCTGCTGTCCGACATGCCCGAAACGGCCTACACCCGCGAGAACGAAGTCGATCAATGGGCGAAGAAACTGGAGATCGGAAAACCCCGTTTTAAAGCCCGCCCAGCCGTCTTGCAAGACCTGTCGCACCCTGCCATTGCCGTCAACCTCGATGCCTGCATCCAGTGCACACGTTGCCTGCGCGCTTGCCGCGACGAGCAAGTCAATGATGTGATTGGACTGGCGTTTCGGGGTGACCAGGCCAAGATTGTGTTCGACATGGACGACGCTATGGGTGACTCGACCTGCGTCGCTTGCGGCGAATGTGTTCAGGCCTGCCCGACCGGCGCACTGATGCCGGCGCGTGATGTGGCGCTCACGGTCCCAGACAAGCAGATCGATTCGCTCTGCCCTTTCTGCGGTGTCGGTTGCCAACTGACCTACAACGTCAAAGACGACAAGATTCTGTTTGTCGAAGGGCGCGACGGTCCCGCCAACCACAGCCGTCTGTGCGTCAAAGGCCGTTATGGTTTTGACTATGCCAATCACCCGCAGCGCTTGACCAAGCCCCTGATCCGGCGCAGTGATGCGCCCAAAAAAGGCGGTTTCGTGATGGATCCAGACCGCGTCATGGATGTGTTCCGTGAAGCGAGCTGGGAAGAAGCACTGGAACTCGCCGGTGGCAAGTTCAAAGCTCTTCGCGATCAATTCGGCAAAAAATCACTGGCTGGTTTTGGCTCGGCCAAAGGCAGCAACGAAGAGGCCTATTTGTTCCAGAAATTGGTGAGAACTGGTTTTGGTAGCAACAACGTTGACCACTGCACCCGTCTTTGCCACGCCTCTTCGGTGGTGGCCCTGCTCGAAGGCATAGGCTCCGGCGCCGTGTCCAACCCGGTGATGGATGTGATCAAAGCCGAGGTGATCTTCATCATCGGTGCCAACCCGGCCGTCAATCACCCGGTGGCAGCGACTTGGATCAAGAATGCTGTGCAGAATGGTTCGAAATTGGTCGTGCTCGATCCGCGTCGCTCTGAACTGGCGCGCATCTCGCACCGCTTCCTGCAATTCAAGCCCGACACCGACGTCGCCCTGCTCAACG
>CAXNKH010000211.1:0-3827 GCA_964202765.1 Burkholderiales bacterium
ATTTGTCGCTTCTATGACGTGTCCGAGGGCTCGATTCGGGTTGATGGCGTGGACATTCGCTCCTACCGTATTGCCGACTACCGCCGAAATATTGGACTGGTGTTGCAAGAGCCGTTTCTGTTTTTTGGCACCATCGCCGAAAACATTGCTTACGGCAAGCCCGATGCCAGCCACCAAGAGATCATCGCCGCGGCCCGTGCTGCCCATGCTCACGAGTTCATTTTGCGCTTGCCGCTGGGTTACGACTCGATCGTGGGCGAGCGTGGCCAGAGCTTGTCCGGCGGCGAACGCCAGCGTATCTCGATCGCTCGGGCCTTGTTGATCGATCCGCGCATCCTGATCCTGGACGAGGCCACGGCCTCGGTCGATTCTGAAACCGAAAAAGAAATTCAAAAAGCGTTGGAAAACTTGGTGCAAGGCCGAACCACCATCGCCATCGCCCACCGTCTTTCCACCCTGCACCGTGCTGATCGCCTGGTGGTCTTGCACCGCGGTCAGGTGGTGGAAGAAGGGACCCATTCCGATCTGATGGCCAGCGAGGGTGCGTATTTCAATCTCTATCAGGCGCAAGCTCGCAATACGAATGTTGATCTAAATGACGAAATCTTTAAGAGAAAATCTGATGGCAACAAGAAACATTCCGACGCAGTTTGAGCTCGCGCGCAATGCCTTTGGTCGGCTGCTATTGACCCAGCAAGACGGAAGCGTGCTGGAGGGAGTGACGCCGGTGCGCGCGTTCCCGATTCAGTCGGCCGAGGTCGGAGTTGCCATGGTCGATGGCGAGGGCCACGAGGTGGCATGGGTCGACCAACTCAACGAGGTGGGCCAGCCCACCCAACGACTGATCCGGGAAGAACTGCTGGCCCGGGAGTTCATGCCGGAGATTCAGGAAATTCTGAGCGTGACCAGTTTTGCAACCCCCTGCAGCTGGAAGGTTAGAACCAACCGAGGTGAAACCCGCTTTGTCTTGAAGGGTGGTGAAGACATACGCCGGCTGGTCGATAACACGCTGCTGGTGACTGATTCGCACAGCATTCAATTCTTGATTCGGGACCTGGCTGCGCTGTCCATAGACAGCAAAAAAATCCTAGACCGTTTCATGTAAACAAATCCACCCATGATCATCAAGAACCAAACCGAAGTAACGGCTGCCGTGCTGGCCGAACTTCAGCGTGCCGACGATCCCCGCTTCAAGGAGATCATGAGTGCAGCGGTACGCCATTTGCATGACTTCGCCCGTGAGACAAAGCTAACCGAGCCCGAGTTTCAAAAAGCTTGTGCAGTCATCGCCAAGCTGGGGCAACTCACCACCGAATCACACAATGAAGTGGTGTTGGCTGCAGGATCGTTGGGGCTGTCGGCACTGGTCTGCCTGCTCAATAACGGTGAGTTGGGTCGAACCGAGACCACGGCCAATATGCTGGGGCCGTTTTGGCGCTTGGGTTCGACCGACTATCCCAATGGGGCATCGATCGTGCGCTCGATCACGCCCGGTGACCCCATCTTCGTCCAGGCCTGGGTGCGGGACCTGCAAGGCCAGCCCGTCATTGGCGCCAAGGTTGATGTGTGGCAGGCCTCGAGTGAGGGCTTTTATGAGAATCAGGATCCCGGTCAGGCCGATATGAATTTGCGTGGCAAGTTCAACACCGATCAACAAGGCCGGGTGGCGTTTCGCAGCATCAAACCGGCGGGTTACCCGATTCCCCTGAGTGGCCCGGTCGGTGACTTGCTGCGAGCCCAGGGGCGACACAATTTGCGGCCAGCCCATATTCACTTCATGATCGAGGCAGCAGGGTTCAAAACTCAGTTTTCACAGGTCTATTCAAGTGACGATCCCAACCTGACAACCGATGTGCAGTTTGGTGTGACGCAGGCTTTGATTGGTCACTATGTGCTGCATCCCGCGGGCGCTGCGCCCGATCCGGATGTGGCCGGACCCTGGTATTCACTGGACCACTGTTTCGTCATCGAGCCCGGTGAAAGTCGGTTACCGCGGCCCCCCATCAGTGGCAAAGCCAGCGGGGAGCGGCCACTTCTGGCCGTGCTGAGGCGAACTTAATTGAGCAATTGGTCGGCGCTCACATAGGGGTAGCCCAGCTTAAGTGCAACGGGCTCGCAGCAAACCTGGCCTTTGGCGACATTCAAGCCCATTTTCAGGTGCGGATCATCGCGCATGGCTTGTTGCCAGCCGTTGTTGGCCAGCGCGATGGCGTGCTGCAAGGTGGCGTTATTGAGGGCGAAGGTGGAGGTGCGAGCCACATTGCCCGGGATATTGGCCACGCAGTAGTGCAGCACCCCATCGACGATGAATGTCGGATCGGCGTGGGTGGTCGGGTGTGAGGTCTCAAAACAGCCACCCTGGTCAATCGCCACATCGACCATGACTGAACCTTTTTTCATGCGAGCCACCATGGCGCGTGTCACCAGTTTGGGTGCGGCAGCGCCGGGCACCAAAGCACTGCCAATCACCAGGTCGGCATCCAGCACCGCTTGTTCTATGTTTTGGGCGCTGGCGGCCAGGGTGCTGATGCGGTTGCCATAACGTTGCTCAAGCTGGCGCAGCCGCTCTAGGCTGCGATCGATCACCGTCACCCGTGCGCCCATGCCGACAGCGACTTGCAAAGCGTTGCTGCCGGCGACACCAGCGCCCAAAATCACCACATGACTGGCTGGCACACCTGGCACGCCGCCGAGCAATACACCCATGCCGCCTTTGGAGATTTCCAGATGGGCGGCACCGACCTGAACTGCCATCCGACCGGCCACTTCACTCATGGGCGCCAGCAGCGGCAGGCCGCCGCCCGGACCTGTGATGGTTTCATAGGCAATGCAGATGGCGCCGGACTGGATCAGCGCCGCAGTCAGCACAGGGTCTGGCGCCAGATGCAGGTAAGTGAACAAAATCTGGCCTGGTCGCAGCAGAGGCAATTCACGCGGCTGAGGCTCTTTGACCTTGACAATCATCGTGGACTGCGCAAACACGGTTTGGGCATCGCTCACCAGGGTGGCCCCGGCAGCCTGGTAGTGCGCGTCCAACAGGCCGATGGCCAAGCCAGCGCCGGTCTGCACCAGCACGTTGTGGCCATGCGAGACCAGTTCTCGTACGCTGGCTGGCGTCAGGCCGACCCGGTATTCGTGGTTTTTGATCTCTAGGGGGACGCCGATTTTCATGCTTGTATTCAGTTGGCGACAGGGCTAAAGGTCTGTCCCGCAAGGTTGTTGGCTTAGTTGTGAACAGAGCTTGCGCCTTAGACCTCCAGGTTGTCAATCAAACGGGTTGTTCCCAGGCGGGCGGCACCCAGCACCACCAGCGGGTCGCCAGGCTGTGGACGCTGCAAGTCACTGCGCCGGCGGATCGCCAGGTAATCGGGCTTCCAGCCCCGCAGACGCAAGGCATGCATGGCGCGTGATTCCAGTGCGTCCCAGTCGGTGTTTCCAGCCTGGAGTGCTAGTGCCATGGATTGCAGGGAGGCAGAGAGTTGAACGGCCTCAATCCGTTCGGATGGGCTTAGATAACCATTGCGCGAAGACAGAGCCAGTCCATCATCAGCGCGCTGGGTTTCGCCAGCGACGAGGGTGATCGGCAGTGCGAACTGATCGACCATGCGGCGCAGGATCAACAGCTGCTGGTAGTCTTTCTTGCCAAACAACGCAACGCTGGGCTGAACGCAGTTCAACAGCTTCATGACCACGGTGCAAACGCCAGTAAAAAACCCGGGCCGAAATTCGCCTTCCAAGATGTCGGCCAGCTCGGCCGGTGGCTGGATGGTGTAGGTCTGAGGCTCGGGATAGAGCACTTTTTCGTCAGGCGCAAACAGCACATCGCA
>CAXNKH010000212.1:0-3817 GCA_964202765.1 Burkholderiales bacterium
TTTCAAGGGTCGCTGAGTGGCGCTACTGACCAGCCGCAGCCGCCATCAGTCGAGCTTGATATTGTTGCGTTTGATCACTTCGCCGAACTGGCTCGACGCCACCTTGAGATAACGTACCAGGTCATCGGCTTTGCGGTAATCAACCTCGACTGCAATGGTTGAGAAGGCCTGCTTGACTTCAGAGACCTGCATGGCCTTGCTCAACTCCATCGAAAGTTTCTCAACGATGGGCTTGGGTGTTCCCGTGGGGACCATCAGACCGAGCCAAGCGCCCAGGTCAAATCCCCCAGGTACGCTGGCAGTGACTGCCAAAGGGGCGATTCCTGGGGCGACAGAGCTGCCCTTTTCGATTGAAACGCCAAAAGCCTTGAGTCGGCCATTGCGGATAAACGGCATGGTCGATGCCGCCGTTTCAATGCAATAGGCGACCTGACCGCTGATGACGTCGGTCAAGGCGGGGATCGAACCTTTGTAGGGGATGTGCACGGCCTGCAGGCCGAGGGCGGCGTTGAAAGACTCGGCAATCAAATGGGCTGTGGCACCGGTGCCCGATGAAGCAAATGAGTATTTGCGTGGATTGGCCTTGACCAGGGCAACGAACTCGCTGGCATCCTTGGCCGGGAAGTCGACCGAAGTCACCAGAATGTAGGGCGACATGCCCATCATTCCAATCGGAACCAAATCACGTTCGACGTCGTAAGGTGTTTTTTGCAGCAAGGGACTGACAGTGACCGGTCCGCTGGAAGCTGCCAACACGGTGTAGCCATCGGGCGTGGCTTTGGCCACCGCATCGGTACCGATGGTTCCTCCGGCCCCGGCCTTGTTCTCAATTACCACCGCCACGCCCATCGATTTGGTCAATTCCTGGGCCAGTACCCTTGCAGCCAGATCGGTGGCTTGTCCTGGAGGCCAGGGCACGACCAGTTTGATGGGACGATTCGGATAGGCTGACTGGGCCCAACTCAGCGGCGAAGATCCCAGGCCAGCGCCCGCCACACTCGCCCCAACGGCTGCCAGAACACGGCGCCGAGTCACAGTTTGTTGCGTCATCGAAGTTCTTTTCATGTTGCCCATCCTTTGAGTGCCTTTGTCTCATATTTTTCACTCTTGCGCGCGGGGGGAAACCCTTGGAAGTCGGGCGCTGTACAACAAAGCCAAGGCAACTATCGCCTGTGTTACAGCGTTGGATTGACAGCGCTGTTGCGCTTACTTAGCATGCAGCAAACCCGCAAAGGGCGAACCAGAGAGTGGAGACATGACAGAAACAATGCAACTCGACCAAATTAAGCTTGGTCTGGGCCAGGATTTTCCCGAGATCCGAGAAAGTGTTCGTCGGATTTGTGCCGGCTTTCCTGGCGCTTATTGGCGCCAGCTCGAGGAGAAAGAGGCTTATCCAACCGAGTTCGTTCAGGCGCTAACTCAAGCGGGTTATTTGTCGGCCCTGATTCCCGAAGAATACGGCGGCTCTGGACTGCCCTTGACAGCGGCTGCGGCCATTCTGGAAGAAATTCACGGCGCTGGCTGCAATGCCGGTGCCTGCCACGCGCAGATGTACATCATGGGAACTCTGTTGCGCCATGGCTCGGTCGAACAGAAATCCCGTTACTTGCCCAAGATCGCCTCCGGTGAATTGAGGTTGCAGGCGTTTGGGGTGACCGAGCCGACGTCGGGAACCGATACGACCAAGCTCAAAACCAGGGCAGTCAGGGACGGCGATCACTATCTGATCCATGGCCAAAAGGTCTGGACTTCGCGCGCTTTTCATTCCGATCTGATGCTGTTGCTGGCCAGAACCAAGGCCGTGGACCAGGTCGTGAAGAAAACCGACGGTCTTTCGGTCTTCATCGTCGATATTCGCCAGTGTCTGGGCAAGGGCCTGGAAATCAAGCCCCTCAAGGCCATGATCAACCACCATGCAACCGAGGTATTTTTTGACGGTGCCCGGGTCCCGGTTGAGAATTTGATCGGGATCGAAGGACAAGGCTTCAGCTACATCCTGGATGGACTCAACGCCGAGCGAATTCTGGTTTCTTCCGAGGCGATCGGGGACGCCCGCTGGTTCACCAAGACCTCGATCAACTATGCCAAGCAACGCATTGTTTTTGATCGGCCCATAGGTCAGAACCAGGCGATTCAGTTCCCGATTGCCCGCGCGCATGCTGAAACGGAAGCCGCAGCTCTTCTGCTGCGCAAGGCCACGGCCCTCTTCGCTGCGGGACTGCCCTGCGCGGCTGAAGTGAACATGGCCAAGCTGCTGGCGTCCGAGGCATCCTGGCACGCAGCCGAAGCCTGTTTGCAGACCCATGGCGGTTTTGGCTATGCCAGGGAATACGACGTCGAGCGCAAGTGGCGGGAAACCCGGTTGATGCAAATCGCTCCGATTTCCACCAACCTGGTTCTGTCCTATATTGCCGAGCATGTGCTGGGCTTGCCCCGTTCGTTTTGAGTTAACTCCTATCAAAGGTTACCCATGACAAGTCTGACTGCCGAATTGGCGAATTTCGCCCACCAACCCAATTTTCCGCGTCTTCCCCAACGTGCTATCGAGATCGTGCAATCCGGTTTCATCGACACCATTGGGACCATGCTGGCGGGTCGCCATGAACCGGTCGTGAAAATCGTTCAGCAGCATGTTGCTGCCCGACAGTCCCATGCCGCTGAGGCCTTTGTTTTATTCGGACCCCAAAAAGCTTCCAGCGCAGACGCGGCGTTGATCAATGCAACAGCGGGCCATGCCCTTGATTTTGATGATGTGGCCTTGGGCGGTCATCCCAGCACGGTCCTGGTTCCGGCGATTCTGGCCGAAGGCCAGCGCCTGGGTTTGACGGGCGAGGATGCACTGCGGGCCTATCTGGTGGGCTACGAAGTGTGGGCCGAACTCGCTGCCCGCGAGTCCGATGCCTATCACCTCAAGGGGTGGCATCCGACAGCGGTGCTGGGCACGGTGGCCGCCGCTGCCGCCGTGGCGCACTTGAACGGGCTGTCTGCCAAGACCTGCCAGCACGCGATTGCATTGGCCTGCAGCATGGCCGCAGGTTTGGTCGCGAATTTCGGCACCATGACCAAGCCGCTTCATGCCGGTCGGGCCGCCTCCAACGCGATTGAAGCGGTGCGTTTGGCTGCGCCGGGGCTGACTGCGGCACCCGACGCGGTTGAACACCCGGCGGGCTATTTGTCTGCGCTGTCGCCCAAACAAGCCGTTGACCGGACGAGCTCGGCCTCGGGCCTGGGCCAAATTTTGCGCATTCTGGATTCGGGTTTGTCGATCAAAAAATACCCCACCTGTTATGCCACGCATCGGGTGATCGACGGCGTATTAGATTTGTGCCGGGAACATGCTTTTAAAGCGCAAGAAGTCAAGACCATCAGGGTGCAAATCGGGCCGACCCAGGCGTCGATGTTGCGCAACCACTCGCCTGAAACGGGACTGGAGGCCAAGTTCAGCCTGGAATTTGCGGTGGCCAGTGCTTTGTTTGCTGGCAAGGTCGGTTTGGCTGAGTTGACCGACCAGTTTGTGGCTGAGTCCGGGATCCGACAACTGATGCCCAAGGTTGAAATTTCTATCATTGACACGGTCTGTCCGATTGAACCATTTTTTGCTTTGAACGACAGTGTGAGCATAGCGCTGCACGATGGTCGCTCGTTTGATTCGGGCGAGATCCGGTTCGCCAGGGGCAATGCCAAGCTCCCGCTGCAGGGGTCGGAGCTGCAGTCCAAGTTTCTGGATTGCACGGCCGGCATTGAGGGGCTGAACAATAAGGCACTGTTCAACAATTTGTCTAATCTGCGCGAATTCGGTCCCTTGCAGCAGATGGCG
>CAXNKH010000213.1:0-3813 GCA_964202765.1 Burkholderiales bacterium
TACCCCAGTCCTGAATCCATGCCAAGTTCTGAGAAGCTGAAAAGTAGGAAATTTGACCTGATCGCTTTCGATTGGGATGGCACTTTGTTCGACTCGACTGCCCTCATTGCGCACTGTATTCAGGGCGCTGTGCGCGATGTCGGAGGGACCGTGCCCAGCGACAGGGATGCGGCCTATGTGATTGGCATGGGTTTGATGCAGGCGCTGGCTCATGCGGCGCCTGATGTGCCAATCCAGCGTCACCCCGATTTGTTGGAGCGATATCGCCATCACTATATGGGGCAGCAAAACGAGCTTAGCCTGTTCGACGGCGCGCTGGAAATGTTGGCCGAGATGAAAATGCGGCGGCATCGACTGGCCGTGGCCACCGGGAAAAGTCGCCGCGGCTTGGACCAGGTGTTGTCCATGGTCAAACTCCAGCATCTATTTGACAGCTCCCGTACCGCGGATGAAACAGCCGGAAAACCCGACCCTTGCATGTTGTTGGAACTGATGGCTGAGTTGGGGGCGACGCCTGAGCGCACGTTGATGGTGGGCGACACCACACACGACCTCCAAATGGCACTCAATGCGGGCTGCTCCAGTGTGGGTGTGAGCTACGGGGCTCATGAGCCGACTGATTTTGATGCTTTGCAGCCGCTCTACGTGGCACATTCGATGCGCGAATTGCATGCCTGGCTGGGTACCCATGGCTGAGTCTGAATTACTGCCCCTGTGCAACGCCTCCGATCTGAATGAAGGCGGGCTGGCGGTTTCCTTTGACGTTCGCCATCAAGGGCAAAGCTGCCGGGCATTTGCGATACGATTCGAGGGTCAGGCCCATGCCTATTTGAATCGGTGCGCTCATTTGCCGATGGAAATGGATTACCAACCGGATCGGTTTTTTGACAGCACGGGACGCTGGTTGATGTGTGCTACCCATGGCGCTATTTACGAGCCCGCCACGGGGAAATGCCGGGGCGGCCCATGCCGTGGCGCGCTGGTCAAGATCGATTTGCTTGAGCACGACGGCGTCGTGCACTGGCATACTGCCCATGATTTGAAAGCCTTCGAGTTTTAATATGAATGAACCCAATCCCAACCTGCCCGCTACTGAAACCGCGGCTGCTAGCGAAGCTCCGGTGGAAAACCCGCAATGGGAGCGAGCCCTGCTTGAAAAACTGGCATTCGCTGCCTTGCTAGAGCAAAAGCAGGCAAGGCGGTGGAAAACTTTTATCCGGTTGTCCTGGTTGACCCTTTTTGTCTATTTACTTTGGTCATTTCTAGGTCGTGGTGCTGTCGGCAACGACATGGCTACACCCCACACTGCTTTGGTCTCAATCAGGGGTGAAATTGCCTCGGATGGCGAAGCCAGTGCCGACTCGGTGGTCTCGGCCATGCGCAGTGCTTTCGAAGACCCGGGCGCCAAGGCCGTGGTGTTGTTGATCAATTCGCCCGGGGGCAGTCCGGTTCAGGCCGGCATCATCAACGACGAGATCAAGCGACTCAAGGCCAAACACAAGAAACCCGTCTATGCCGTGGTGGAAGAAACCTGCGCCTCAGCGGCTTATTACATCGCTGCAGGAGCGGACCTGATTTTCGTTGACAAGGCCAGCATTGTGGGCAGCATCGGCGTTTTGATGGATGGCTTTGGTTTTACTGGCCTCATGAATAAGTTGGGGGTTGAGCGTCGACTGATGACGGCGGGAGTGAACAAGGGGTTTCTCGACCCATTCAGCCCTCAAACCGAGAAGCAAAGGGCGTTTGCCCAGACCATGCTCGATGAGATTCATCACCAGTTCATTGAAGTGGTCAAGCAAGGGCGCGGCGACCGGCTTAAAGAAACACCGGAAATGTTCAGTGGCCTGTTCTGGAGTGGCAAGCAAGCCATTGAACTTGGACTGGCCGATCAGCTCGGCGATCTCGATTTCGTGGCGCGTGAGGTGGTCAAGGCCGAAGATATAGTGGATTACTCCAAGCGAGACAACGTGGCCGAACGGTTGGTCAAACGTTTTGGCATGGCTTTGGGCGAAGGTGTATTTCGGGCACTCAAGGAAGTCCCCCTCATTCGTTGAGGCGAATCCAGCGTAACTGCTTAGCGTCCGATGGCAAACACTGCGGGCAGCGTGTTATCCAGTGCAGTCGGTTTGAGCTTCCATTTTTGAATACTGTCGCTGCGGTTAATGCCCTGGCCCAAGGTCAGGGCGCTCGACACGGCGAGCCGGGTGTTGGGATGCAAATTCTGTAGCAAGGCCTGCAGCAGAACCTGGTTGCGATACGGGGTTTCGATTAGCAGCTGAGTCTGGCCGGTTTTCAGAACCAGAGCTTCCAGTTCCCGAATACGCGCCACGCGCTCGCCTGAGCCCAGAGGCAGGTAACCGACAAAAGAAAAACTTTGACCGTTCATTCCGCTGGCGGCCAGGGCCAGTAGCAAAGAGACCGGGCCGACCAAGGGCAGCACTGCGATGCCCAGTTCATGGGCTGCACGTACCACGGATGAGCCCGGATCGGCCACGGCCGGCATGCCGGCCTCGCTCAGCAGGCCCATGTCGTGTCCGAGCAGGGCCGGGCTCAGCAAATACCTGGCGTCAAAGTCGCCTGTGTGGTCCCCCTTTTTGTGCACCTGGTGGGGCAACTCCTGAATTTGCAGGGACTGCAGCGTGTGTACCAAGGGGCTGACCAGATGAATGCGCTTGAGGTAAGCGCGGGCACTTTTGGCGTTCTCACAAACCCAGTGACTCAACTGGGCTGCTGCTTTGAGTGCGCCCAAGGGCATCACGTCTTGCAAAGGTGTTTGCAGTTCGCAGCCAAAGTCCAACGGGGCCGGGACCAGGTAAAGCTTTCCCGGCGTGGGGATGGCTTGGGCGCGTTGGTTTTCCATGGGGTTCAGGGCCCTGGGGTCAAAAGTTCCATACCGGCGGCCCGCAGCAGGCGACAGGTGCGGATCAGAGGCAGTCCGATCAGGGCGGTTGGGTCGTCATTTTCGATCGACTCAAGCAAAGCGATACCTAAGCCTTCACTTTTGGCGCTGCCAGCACAGTCATAGGGCTGCTCGGCACGCAGATAGGCTTGGATTTCCGGGTCTGTGAGCTGTCGAAAGCGCACCTTGACTTGAGCCAGATCGGCCTGTTCGAAGCCAGTCTCAAGACATACCACGGCCACTGCAGTTTGAAAAACAACAGACCGCCCCCGCATCAGTTGCAGCTGGGCCACAGCGCGTTCATGGTTGCCGGGCTTGCCCAGGGTCAGGCCATCGAGATCGGCAACCTGATCGGAGCCGATGACAAGCGCCTGTGGGAAGCGATGGGCTACTGCCCGCGCCTTGTCCAGTGCCAGGCGGCAGGCCAAGTGAACCGGGGTTTCATTGGGCTGCGCTGTTTCGTCAACTTCAGGCGAGCAGCATTCAAAGGGAATGGCCAGGCGAGTCAACAAGTCTCGCCGATAAAGCGAGGTGGAGCCCAGAATCAGTTTTCGGTTGACGGGTTCAAGCATGGGCTGATTCTCTTACACTGCTGGCATGAAACAGGAATTTGCAGCTGCACGGCTCGATCTCAAGGCTTTTGCCCAGGTCGGTGGCGAGTTATCAGGGCACGGAGAGCTCTCTGAATTTGAGCGATTGTTGGCTGAAACAAAAGGGGAGGGAGCGACTTTGCCATTGAATTGGTCGGCCCACGGCGAGTTGAAAGAAGCGCTGGACGGGGCGGCTCAGATCTGGTTGCATGTCACGGCCGACACCCGCGCCCCCTTGATTTGCCAGCGTTGTTTGGGGTCGGTGACTTTGGATTTGGAGTTTTCTCGCTCATTTCGTTTTGTGGCAAATGAGGCCACGGCCCT
>CAXNKH010000214.1:0-3813 GCA_964202765.1 Burkholderiales bacterium
GACCTGAGCGTGCAGCGAGGAAGCGTTGACCCGCTGGAGCGCCTCAAAACACATGCCAGAAACACCAGTCACCGCCAGCTGATCCTGGCCGAGAGCGAAGGTCGGCGCGAAAGCCTGCTGGACTTCTTGCGAACTGGCGGTCTGAATCCACCGGCTTTTGATTCACTGCAAGAATTTCAACTGAGCGAAGAGAAAATCGGCATTGCCACTGCTGCGCTGAATCAGGGATTTAGTTGGCTGGAACAGGGCATCGATTTCATCACCGAAACCGAACTGTTTGCTGCCGGCCCCTCGGTGCGCCGGCGCAAAAAACAAGAACAGGTGAGTGATGTTGAAGCCCTGATCAAGGACCTGAGTGAGCTTAATCTGGGTGACCCGGTGGTGCATTCGGCCCATGGCATTGGACGCTACCGTGGCCTGGTGAATATGGACCTGGGCCAGCTACAAAGCGATGGCCAACCTGCGCTGCAAGAGTTCCTGCATCTGGAATACGCTGGCCAGGCTGCGCTCTATGTCCCGGTGAGCCAATTGCAACAAATCAGCCGCTACACCGGGGTCAGTGCGGACGAAGCGCCGCTGCATCGTCTGGGCAGCGGCCAATGGGAAAAGGCCAAGCGTCGCGCAGCAGAGCAGATCCGTGATTCAGCCGCCGAGCTACTCAACATCTATGCCCGGCGCGCTGCGCGTGAAGGCCACCCCTTCCGCTATTCGCCCCAGGATTACGAAGTGTTTGCCAATAACTTTGGTTTTGAGGAAACTCCGGACCAACGCGCAACGATCCATGCGGTGATACAGGACATGATCTCACCGCGTCCGATGGACCGCTTGGTCTGTGGTGATGTGGGTTTTGGTAAAACCGAGGTCGCTTTGCGTGCCGCTTTTGTCGCAGTCACTGGCGGCAAGCAGGTTGCTTTGCTGGCACCGACCACCCTGCTGGCCGAGCAACATTTCCAGACTCTGGTGGACCGCTTCAGCAAATGGCCGGTCAAGATAGCTGAGGTTTCGCGCTTTCGCTCGGGCAAGGAGATCAACGCCTCACTCAAGGGCTTGGCCGATGGCACGGTCGACATCGTGGTGGGAACGCACAAGCTGCTGAGCCAGTCAACCCAGTTCAAACAGCTCGGTTTACTCATCATTGATGAAGAACACCGCTTTGGCGTACGCCACAAAGAGGCGATGAAAGCGCTGCGTGCGGAAATCGACGTGCTCACGCTCACCGCGACACCGATCCCACGCACCCTGGGCATGGCCTTGGAAGGTCTGCGTGATTTGAGCGTGATCGCCACCGCGCCGCAGCGGCGCCTGGCGATCAAGACCTTTGTACGCACCGAAGGCCAAGGCGTGATTCGGGAAGCCGTGCTGCGTGAGCTCAAGCGCGGTGGTCAGGTTTACTTCCTGCATAACGAAGTGGAAACCATAGAAAACCGGCGCGCCAAGCTAGAAGAACTGCTGCCCGAGGCCCGCATCGCCGTGGCCCACGGCCAAATGCCCGAGCGTCAGTTAGAAGCCGTGATGCGCAACTTTGTAGCGCAGCGCAGCAACCTTTTGCTCTGTTCGACCATCATCGAGACCGGCATTGACGTGGCCAGCGCCAATACTATCGTGATCAGCCGAGCCGATAAATTCGGCCTGGCTCAGTTGCACCAACTGCGGGGCCGGGTCGGACGCAGCCACCACCAAGCTTATGCCTATTTGATGGTTCCCGACTTGGAAAGTCTGACCAAGCAGGCCAGCCAGAGGCTGGACGCCATTCAGCAAATGGAAGAACTGGGTTCCGGTTTTTACCTGGCGATGCACGACCTGGAAATTCGCGGCACCGGCGAAGTGCTGGGCGAAAGTCAGAGTGGCAACATGATGGAAATCGGTTTTCAGCTCTACAACGAAATGCTGTCCGAGGCCGTCCGCTGTTTGAAAGCGGGAATTGAGCCGGATCTGCTTAGCCCGTTGGGTGCCACGACCGACATCAATCTGTACGCACCGGCCCTGCTGCCCAGTGACTACTGTGGTGATGTCCATTTGCGCCTGAGTTTCTACAAAAAACTTGCCAGCGCGAAAAATACCGAGCAGATCGATGCTTTGCTCGAAGAAATCGTTGACCGATTCGGCAAACTGCCAGCCCAAGCGCAAACCCTGATCGACGTCCATCGATTGCGGGTCATTGCCAAATCTTACGGCGTGCTCAAGGTCGATGCCGCGCCTACGCTGATCACCATCACCTTCAAGAAGGACCCGCCGATTGACGCCATGCGCATCATTGAGCTGATCCAGCAAAATCGTCATATCAAACTCGCCGGCAACGAGAAGCTGCGCATCGAACGCGAGATCGCCTCGCCATCAGCCAGAGCCCAGCTGGTGCGCGACCTGCTACGTTCATTGGGTCAAATCAAAACCGAGACCAGCCCACCATGAAAGCACTCGAACACTCACCCGGTCTGGTAATTCAGGGCTTCACCCCACCACTGCGCTTGAGTGATTTCAAGCTAATCGCCTTTGACATGGACTCGACCCTGATCAATATCGAGTGCGTCGATGAGATTGCCGCTGCTGTGGGACGCAAAGCCGAAGTCGCTGCCATCACCGAGGCCGCCATGCGCGGTGAGATCAGCGATTACAAAGCAAGCTTGCGGCAGCGGGTCGCCCTGCTGAAAGGCGTCACTGTGGCGAGCATGCAGCAGGTCCGCGATCAGACCATGCAACTCAATCCAGGAGCGACAGAACTGGTGCAAGCCTGTCAGGCCGCTGGACTCAAGGTGCTGCTGGTCTCGGGTGGTTTCACTTTCTTTACCGACTCGGTGCGTGATCGCCTGGCGATTGATTACACCCGCTCCAACGTGATTGAAGTCAAAGACGGCTGCTTGAGCGGGGCCCTGCTAGCCCAGCCCTGGGGCGATATTTGTGACGGTGAAGAAAAATGCAAAATGCTGCTGCAAACCTGCGAACTGCTGGGTATCACGGCGCAACAGGCCATCGCCATGGGCGACGGTGCCAATGATTTACCGATGATGTTGGCCTGTTCTCAGGCCGGCGGTCTGTCCGTGGCTTACCACGCTAAGCCCAAAGTGCGGGAACAAGCCATGGTCGCCATCAACAGCGGCGGTCTAGATCGCCTGCTGAGCGTTCTACACTAATCAGTTGGGGACAGAGCTGAAGGTCTGTCCCACAAAAGCCCAAGATTCAAACCCGCTCCAGTACCGGTCGACCCGCTTGGACCGTGAACTGGGCCAGGGTCGAAATCGAGGCATCAAATTTTGTCACATCATCGACCACCCGCAATCGAGTCGTTAGTAGCTTCAAACCGAACTCCACCACGCCGTAACCTTTGCCCCGTGCTTCGGCAAAAATGAAATGCGGGTTCTCGGCCAAGCGCCCCGGCAGTTTTTTGCTGCCGCTGGAACGCGAACTGATGCTGGTGCCGCAGAACTCCACACCCAGACTCGGGCTGTCTGCTTCCTCGTAGTCGGTTTTCAGATGACCGACCCAATTCTCGTGAACGTCCCCGCCGAGCATGACTGGATTGGGCAACGCCTGTTTTTGCATGGTGTCGGTCAAACGCCGGCGCGCCGAACTGTAGCCATCCCAGCCATCGTTCCAGAGTTTTTGTCCAGGTCCGATCAGGTCATCGCGCGGGCCAAAAATCATTTGTTGGCCCAGCACGTTCCAAACACCCTGCTCGCCAGCGGCTCGCCCCATCTCGACCTCTAACCAACGCTCTTGTTGCGCCCCGAGCAGGCTGCGCGAGGGGTCGTTCCAGGCCGAGCACTGCTGCGGGTTGACCTGACTGGCACCTAAAGCGCCGTCCCGCGTGCAGACTTG
>CAXNKH010000215.1:0-3800 GCA_964202765.1 Burkholderiales bacterium
AATTTGTGCCGCCATCGCAACACGACCGGCCTCAATTGAGCGTCGTCGTGCCGAAAAATCAGAGCTACCGACCTGACGCAAGGCCGGTTGCACCACCACATCAGCCAGGCGCAACTCAAAACTGTTGATGCTCTTGGCCATGATCACAAAAGTCTGCATCAGCACACCCAAGATATCGTTGGCCGGGTTGCCTTCAGGCTCACTTGAAATATCAACGGCGATCACCAGTTCAGCGCCCATCTCTCTTGCATAACGCACAGGCACGGGCGAAACCAGCCCCCCATCGACATAATCACGGCCTGAGATCTTGACCGGCTGAAACACGGCAGGAACTGCGCTCGAGGCCCGAACCGCCGCGCCGGTATCGCCACGCTGAAACAGTACGCTGTTGCCGCTGTGCAAATCGGTGGCAACAATCCCCAGCGGTAGGGTCAGGTTTTCAATCAATCTGCCACCTACTTGCGAATTGACGTAGCGCGCCAGAGCCTCACCCCGAAAAACTCCCCGGTTGAACAGGGGCAAGGTCCAGTCCGCAATGGCCGCCTCTTCCATGGTTTCGGACAATCGCTGCAGCTGTGCACCGGTTTTACCGCTGGCATACATGGCAGCAACCAAGCTGCCCGCCGAGGTGCCGGCGACCAGTACCGGCCGTATTCCTGCTTCTTCCAGAACCTGAATCACCCCCACGTGGGCAAAACCCCGTGCCGCCCCACCGCCCAATGCCAGCCCGATGCGCGGCAGTCTTTTTTCTCCCATCACGGGGGCAGGCTCAGCCGGCGCCTGAGTGGAGGGAACACTGACACACGCGGTCAACCAGGGCAGCGCCAACAGCATCAGGACAAGCCAAGCCCCTCTTTTAATCCATATTCCCTTGATATGCCCAGCCTTATTAAGAATAATTCTCATTCGTGTTAACATCACAACTCCATTAGATTCAAAACCAAGGCCGTGTTAAAAAAATCAACTGCCCTCGCCTACGCCATCCTGCTTTGCTGCGGCCATGCATCGGCCCAGGAACAAAGTCTCAACATCTATTCGGCTCGGCACTACCCCAGTGATGAAGCGCTTTACCGCGATTTCAGCCAAGGCAGCGGTATCAAGATCAATCGCGTCGATTCTGACGATGCTGGCATTCTCGCCCGTCTGAAGGCCGAAGGTTCGGCCTCCCCCGCCGACGTTATTTTGCTGGTTGACGCCGCCAGGCTCTGGAAAGGCGAGGTCGAGGGGCTGTTTCAAGCTGTCCAGTCCAAGTTACTCGACAGCGCTATCCCGCCCCAAATGCGCGGAAAAACCAGCGAAGGTGGCACCCCCTGGTTTGGCTTTTCAAGCCGGGCCCGGGTGGTGGTTTACGACAAGATCAAGGTCAATAAAGAAGATGTCGACAGCTACGAAGAGCTGGGTGATCCCAAGAACAAAGGCAAACTTTGTATCCGGTCGGGCTCTCACCCCTACAACCTGTCCTTGTTTGGTGCGGTCGTGGAGCATTTAGGCCCCAAATCAACTGAGACCTGGCTGCAGGGCATGGTGAGCAACATGGCGCGCTCGCCCAAAGGAGGGGACACGGACCAGATCAAGGCTGTCGCTTCTGGTGAATGCGCTATTGCCGTCACCAATAGCTACTACCTGGCCCGCCTGATGCGCTCGGCCAAAGCCGAAGACAAAGCTGTGATGGAACGATTGAACGTTGTGTTCCCCAATCAGGCCAGTTGGGGCACCCACACCAATATCGCGGGTGGTGCCGTGGCAAAAAACGCCAAGAACAAGGCCAACGCAGTGAAGTTCCTTGAGTACTTGGCCAGCCCAGGGGCTCAGGCTCATTTTGCCGACGGCAATAACGAGTGGCCCATCGCCCAAGGGGTCCAGTTCAACAACCCGGCACTACAGTCTATGAGCGGTGGTGATTTCAAACGCGAAAGCCTGAGCATCAGCGTGGTCGGCATGAACCAAGTCAAGGTACAGCAGATGCTGGACCGGGTCGGTTTTAAATAAAGCCGAGCCAGATTGAGGCGGGAAGACTTTGTAGCCCTTAATCGGCTGTCGCTTCTTCGGGCTTGCGCTTGCCTTCTTTTTTAGTCAATGTCGCAATATCGAGAATGACTTCGGTCTTGCTCTCATCGGCATCGTCCAGGTCCACCGTCAGACGGCCGCCATCAATCAGGCGCCCGAACAACAGTTCATCAGCCAAGGCTCGCCTGATGGTTTCCTGAATCAGGCGCTGCATCGGTCGGGCACCCATCAGGGGATCAAATCCTTTTTTCGCCAGATGCTTGCGCAGCTTGTCAGTGAAAGTGACTTCCACTTTTTTCTCGGCCAGTTGGGTTTCCAACTGCAACAGGAACTTATCAACCACCCGCAAGATCACGTTCTCGTCCAGGGCCTTGAAGCTGACAATAGCATCGAGCCGGTTGCGGAACTCAGGCGTGAACAAACGCTTGATATCAGCCATCTCGTCACCGACTTCGCGCACATTGGTAAAACCCATCACGGTCTTGTTCAAACTCTCGGCTCCGGCATTGGTCGTCATGATGAGGATGACGTTGCGGAAGTCAGCCTTGCGTCCGTTGTTATCGGTCAGCGTGCCGTGGTCCATGACCTGAAGCAATACGTTGAAAATATCCGGGTGGGCTTTCTCGATTTCGTCGAGCAAGAGAACGCAATGCGGCTTCTTGCTGATAGCTTCGGTCAGCAAACCGCCCTGATCAAAACCGACATAGCCCGGGGGCGCGCCAATCAGCCGACTGACCGCATGGCGTTCCATGTACTCGCTCATGTCAAAGCGAAGCAACTCAATGCCCATGACGTAGGCCAGTTGCTTGGCCGCTTCAGTCTTGCCAACGCCGGTCGGTCCACTGAACAGGAAAGATCCAATCGGTTTATCTCCCTTGCCCAAACCTGAGCGCGCCATTTTGACGGCAGAGGCCAACATCTCGATCGCCTTGTTTTGGCCGAACACCACATTCTTCAGATCGCGCTCCAGGGTCTTGAGCTTGCCCCGGTCATCATTGGAGACATTGGCCGCAGGAATTCGGGCGATCTTTGCCACGATGTCCTCGATCTCGGTCTTGGAAATGATTTTTTTTCGTTTGGAAGGCGGCAAAATACGTTGCGCAGCACCCGCTTCGTCGATCACATCAATCGCTTTATCGGGCAAGTGCCGGTCATTGATGTACTTGGCACTGAGCTCAGCCGCTGCTTGCAGGGCCGCAGCGGCGTACTTCACGCCGTGATGTTCTTCAAAGCGCGATTTCAATCCCTTGAGGATGTCAATCGTCTGCTCAACCGTGGGCTCAACCACATCAATTTTTTGGAAACGTCGTGACAGCGCTGCATCTTTCTCAAAAATACCCCTGTATTCTGTGAACGTGGTCGCACCAATGCACCGAAGAGCCCCTGAACTCAGGGCAGGCTTGAGTAAATTGGAGGCATCCAGAGTTCCACCCGAAGCTGCACCGGCACCAATCAAAGTGTGGATTTCATCAATGAACAACACCGCGTTGGGTTTGTCTTTGAGCGACTTCAAAACCCCTTTGAGACGCTGCTCAAAATCACCGCGGTACTTGGTTCCGGCCAGCAAAGCCCCCATGTCGAGCGAATAAACAATTGCCTCGGCCAAGATCTCGGGCACATCTTTTTGGGTGATGCGCCATGCCAGGCCCTCGGCAATCGCCGTCTTGCCCACGCCCGCCTCACCCACCAGCAAGGGGTTATTCTTGCGCCGCCGGCACAGTATTTGAATCACCCGCTCGACCTCGTATTCACGCCCAATCAGAGGATCTATCTTTCCCTCTTTGGCCAGTTGA
>CAXNKH010000216.1:0-3757 GCA_964202765.1 Burkholderiales bacterium
GGAACTCCAACGCCAACTGAGTCGCCAACACCACCGCTTCGGGGTCGTCCCCGTTAACGTGCAACACCGGTGACTCGATCATTTTCACGATATCAGTGCAGTACAGAGTGGAACGACTGTCGCGCGGATCGCTGGTGGTGAAGCCGATCTGGTTGTTGATCACGATATGGACCGTACCGCCGGTGTAATAACCCCGGGTTTCAGCCAAGGCCAGGGTTTCCATAACCACGCCCTGGCCGGCAAAAGCGGCATCGCCGTGGACCAGCACCGGCAGCACCTGCTTGCCGTCTGGGTCGGCGCGCCGGTCCATGCGGGCGCGCACCGACCCCTCGACCACCGGATTGACGATTTCCAGGTGGGAAGGATTAAAGGCCAAAGCCAGATGCACTGGTCCGCCTGGTGTCGTTACATCCGAGCTAAAGCCCTGGTGGTATTTGACGTCACCACTGGGCAACTCTTCAGGGGCCGTATGGTCAAACTCGGCAAACAGGTCGGCCGGCAACTTGCCCATGGAGTTCACCAGCACATTCAGCCTACCCCGGTGCGCCATGCCAATCACGATTTCCTGCACGCCTTTGATGCCGGCAAGATTGATCAGTTCGTCCATGCAAGCAATAAAGCTTTCGCCACCTTCCAAGGAGAAACGCTTCTGTCCAACGAACTTGGTGTGCAAGAAGCGCTCCAGCCCCTCGGCAGCCGTCAAGCGCCCAAGGATGTACTTTTTCTTATCCGCGTCAAAGTGGGGCTTACTTCTGATGGCCTCGAGTTTTTGCTGCCACCAACGCTTCTGATTCTGGTCGGTGATGTACATGTACTCGGCACCCACCGTACCGCAGTAGGTCTCGTGCAGGGCGTTGAGCAGCTCGCGCAAACTCATGGTGTCTTTGCCAAAGAAGGTGTTGCTGATGTTGAACACCGTTTCCTGATCGGCATCGCTAAAGCCATAAAAGGAAGGCTCGAGCTCGGGAATAGTGGGTCGTTCAGTGCGTTTGAGCGGATCCAGATCAGCCCAGCGGGCACCCACATTGCGATAAGCCGCAATCAGTTGTTGAACAGCGGTTCGCTTTCTGCCCATTTCCAGATCTGCACTGGCCACCACGACTTTGGTGCCGCCTTGCTTGGCGCGCTCGGCAAACGCATTGATCACGGGCTGGTGCGGTACATCCCGGGCATTGCTGCCATCGACGGCTGGCACATTCTGAAGCGCATCGAAGTAGCCACGCCAGGTATCAGGAACGCTACCCGGATTCGCCAGGTAGTTCTCGTAAAGCTCTTCAACGTAAGGTGCATTCGCACCAAACAAATGGGTATTGCCTTGATACGTCTGGTAGACAGACGCGGCAGCCCCTTGGGGCATAGATGAACTCATGATGCGCGAATCTCCATTTCCCTGAGGGAAACCAAGTTGGTTAAGAACCTTTCGCTTCCCGGCTTGACCGATGGGCGAATGCGTTAAATGTCCAGAGTGACTCGGGAACAGGTGCTATTGTGCCACTCAAAGCAAATCCCTTATTTGCTGCAGGGCTGCCGGGTCCTCGATCGTGCTCAAGTCGCCCGGATCCCGCCCTTCGCATACCGCCTGAATGGCCCGGCGCAGCATTTTTCCACTGCGGGTTTTCGGCAAAATGGTGACGAAATGAACCCGCGTTGGTCGCGCCAGAGCCCCCAAGGAATCCTCAACCCGGCGCATCAATTCACCCTCGAGCCTCAACTGTGCCGGTCCATCCTCTAGGCCACGGCTATCCTTGATGACTGCAAACGCCAGTGCCACTTGACCTTTGAGTGCGTCGGCCACGCCCACCACGGCGACTTCGGCCACATTGGGATGACCCGAAATACTTTCCTCGATTTCTCGCGTGCCAAGGCGGTGACCAGCGACATTGATCACATCGTCAGTGCGGCCCAGAATGAAGTAATAACCATCTTTGTCCCGGATGCCCCAATCAAACGTGTTGTAACGCAACTTGCCGTTCGTTGGCGACCAGTAGGTGCTAACAAAGCGCTCGTCATCACGCCATACTGTCTGCATGCAGCCAGGCGGCAGCGGCCCACCCAAGGTGAGTACGCCTTTTTTATCCGGTTCGCTCAGTTCTTCACCGGTGTTCTCATCGATCAGCTTGACGTCGTAGCCATACATGGCCACACCGGGACTGCCAAAACGGCTCTTGGCCGCAGCCACACCGTTGGCCAGGGTCAGGATTGGCCAGCCCGTTTCCGTTTGCCAGTAGTTGTCAATGATGGGAACACCTAAAGCATCGCTGATCCATTGCGCCGTGGGTTGATCCAGAGGCTCTCCAGCCAGGTACAGCGCCTTGAGGCTGGAAATATCGTGGCGGCGCAACAGGGCGGGATCCTGCTTCTTGAGTACCCTGACTGCCGTCGGAGCGGTGAACATGCGCGTCACCCGGTATTTCTCCACCAGCCTCCACCAGATGGCGGCATCGGGCCGGGTCGGCAGACCCTCGTACATGATGGTGGTCATGCCGGCAATCAAGGGGCCATAAACAATGTAGCTGTGACCGACCACCCAACCAATGTCACTGGTCGAAAAATAGGTTTCGCCGGCCCGTCCCTCGAAAATATATTTCATGCTCGCAGCCAAGGCCACGGCATAACCCCCGGTGTCGCGCTGGACTCCTTTGGGCTGGCCGGTCGTTCCCGATGTGTAGAGGGTGTAGCTGGGATCGGTAGCAGCCAGCCACACGCAGGGCACCTCGACACTTCGATATTGCTGGCGCATTGAGTTCCACAGATGGTCGCGGCCAAGGACCAATTCCATGACCGCAAGCTGGCGATCTACCAGCAACACCGCCGTTGGTTTGTGACGGGACAGGCCAATGGCAGCGTCGAGCAGCGGCTTGTAAGCCAGCACCTTGCCGCCACGCGAACCCGCATCGGCGCTGACCACCACCGTCGGCTCGGCATCCTCAATGCGGGAAGCCAGAGCACCCGAGGCGAAGCCACCAAACACCACGGAATGAATGGCGCCGATTCGGGCACATGCCAACATGGCAAACACCGCCTCGGCAATCATGGGCATATAGATCAAGACCCGGTCGCCTTTTTTGACGCCCAGGGCCAGCAAGCAGGCCGCCATGGTCTGAACTTCGGCGTGCAGCTGGGCAAAGCTGTAACTGTGCTCTTGATCGGTTTCAGTGCTGACAGCAATCAGCGCTGCCTGCTCAGAACGATCCAACAGATGCCGGTCCACCGCGTTGTGACACAGATTGGTGGTGCCACCAACAAACCAGCGGGCAAACGGCGGTCGGCTGTAATCACATATCTGCTGTGGCGCTTGGTGCCAGTCAATCAGCTTGGCCTGTTCGGCCCAAAAAACATCCGCTTGCTCAATCGATTGACGGTAAAAATCTGCGTAACTTGTCATTGCCTGTGCTTCCCAGCGCGCCAAAGCAACAGGGCGAGTCCGCCGCTGATGAGGCATGCAACTGCACTAAACCAAATGGGGATAACCAAACCATTGATCGTCACTTCCCAAGCCAGAGAAAACCGCAGACCTTGCAACAAGGCAATCAAGCCCAGAAACATGACTGACACCAGCCAACCAAATCGTTGGAGAATCGTCCAACGTTGACGTCCTGCAGCCGACAATCTCATTCGAACTCCCTTCGGTGCGCCAGAGAAGATGCAGGGCGACGATAGCCAGACCAACGCCCACTCCAAAGGCCGCGTCGACCTTCGGGGCTGAGTGTAACTGCTGCTACTTTCGGGTCGGCGGCAAGTCGGTGCAGCTACCGTG
>CAXNKH010000217.1:0-3731 GCA_964202765.1 Burkholderiales bacterium
AAAAGCTTTTGCCGAGTTGCAGCCTTTGTGGCAGTCCGCCATGGCGCAAGCTGCGGGCCCGCTGGAGATTTTGCAGCAGTTCAGCTTGACGCTGCGCCACGCCATGATTGACGAGTCGGCCCAGCTGGGCGCGGTGCCTGTGCTGCGCATCGACGCCGTCAAAGCTTTGCAGCAACGCTGGCAGGCTGAGGCGCATGCGGTTCCGCTGGAACGCCGGCTTGAGCAAAAACTCTGGGATGCGTTTCGCAAACCGATTGATCAGGCGTTTGATCGGAAAACAGCAGAGCGTGAGAAGGCCACAACCGACTTGAGCGAGCGTGACCGCCTGGTGCTTGAAGCTTCCAGGGCTTTGGAAGCGGCCAACGCCGCAGGCGATGCAGCCCAGATTCGCAGTGCCATGAATGCACTGGACGCTGCCTTGCGTGGGCAGGCCAAGGCCCAGGGGGTGGCACAAGCTGCGGTTAAGGCTGAAGTTGAAGCTGCAGTTGAGGCCGCAGTTCAGGTTGAGGGAACAGAAGCCGGTGGCCCTGCTGAAAATCCGATTGCATCAGAGTCGAATGCAGCGCAGGAGACGGTCGCAGAATCGGCGGTGCCAGTGGTAGCGGTCGCGCCCAAAGCACCAGCCAAGCCAGTGATTGCCATGCGGGGTGATGACCGACCCGGGATGAAGAAGACTGAGCCGACTGCCCCAGGCCGGGGCGGCAAATTTGGTGATAAACGCGATGAGCGCAGCCGCCGTGACGCGCGCGATGCCCGTCCGTCGCTGCGTGGTGCCGAGCGCGCGCCGCATGAGCGAGCGGCCTGGCAGGAGGCGCCGCGCCTGGGTGATGTGGCGTTCAGGGCCCAGCGCGAAGCGCTTGAACACGCCGAACTGGCGTTGAGGAAGCTGCAAGTGCAGGCCCATGGCGAAGCCTTGACCCAGTTGCTGGGCGCTTGGGAAAAGAGAGATGGTTCGAAGATGCCCAGTGCGCAGGAACTTGAGAACCGGGTTGCGGGCACTGCGCGCAGCAGTTGGAGTCAGGCCGTGAGCAGTGCGGCTGGTGCTCCAGCCGACGTTGCCTTGTTACGGCTTGAAATGGCCTCGGAGCTACCGACACCGGCCGAGCATTTGAACGAACGCCGCGCTCTGCAGTTGCAAATGTTGACGCGGCGCAACGACCCGTCACCCGCCCAGACTTGGACCGAAGATGTGGCCAAGGTCTTGGCCAGCGAGTTTGAGGCTCGCTCCGAGCGGCGCCTTAAAAACGTGTTGCGGGTCTTGTTGAAACGTTGAATTGCTCGGGCGCTGAAAGAGATGGGTCAGCCACTTTCAGTGCCGGGTTCCTGGATTGAAAAATGCATGGAACAGAGGCAACAGGGTGGGGAACTCCTGAGTGAAGCGCTGGCGGCTCACATGGAAAGCCTCACTGGTGACGGCAAAAAATTCATCGATGGACTCGCTCGCGTAACTGTCGAGCCAGGGCTCAGCCGCGCCAAAGCGCTGGGCCCGGGTGACTTGTTCCTGAAATTGCCGGTAGTTGAGCTCGATTGTGGCCAACCAGAGGCTGCGGGCTTGCCTGACCGAGGTCGCACCCATGAACCCAGGCCACAACGCAGGACAGCCATCGGCTTGTCCGTCGCGCAGGTCGAGTTTGTGGGTGAACTCGTGAATCACGACGTTGTAACCCCGCTCGGCTGATTGGCCAGCCGCATGCACATCCTGCCAGCTCAACATGATGGGGCCGCCATCCATGGCTTCGCCCACCAGGATTTCCTGGTGGTGGTGGGCGACACCAGCCTCGTCGGTGGTCTCGCGCCAAGCCAGCACCTCGCCCGGATGAACAACGATGCCAACGAAGTCGTCATACCAGGCCAGCGCTTGGGCCGGCGGACCGAAATTCAGAATCGGCAGACAAGCCTGGGCTGCAATGGCCAGCGCAATCTCATCGGTCACGACCAGACCGTTGCTGCCATGGAACTCTTTTTCGTGCAGGAAAAGCTCACAGAGTTGGCGCAAGCGTGGTGCGTCGGAATTTTCTTCTTGCGCTAAGAAGGGGTAGTTGTTCAGGGTGAGTTGCCAAAGGTCCTGGGGAATCCTGGGGCGCACTGCGAAGAGGCGACTCGGCAGACTCTGAAGCCAGCCCCACATGATGAATCAGGCCAGATCGGTTGAGATGCGTTGCAAGACGATTCCACTGTGAGGGGAATCAGGGCTCAAACTCAGGCGCAAAACTTGGGTCCGGGCGGGTGTCGCACGCCCATCCCAGTCGCTCAACACGCTGCGGCGCAAACCGGCGGCAAGCTGATGGTCGGCTGGCTTGTGGGTGTGGCCATGAATCAGGTGCTTGCTGCGGGCTTGTGCCAGCCAGCGGGCGACCTCGTCGGCATCGACGTCGGCGTAGGACAGGGACCCGCGTTTTCGTGCCTCGCTTTGCTGGCGTAAATCCAGGGCAATCGCCAGTCGTTGGCTCAGCGGTTTGGCCAAAAACTCCTGTTGCCAAGCGCGGCTGCGAACTTGCGAGCGAAACAACAGGTAGTCGTGGTCGTCCAAGCAAAGCTCGTCGCCATGAGACAGCAGCCAGCGTTGACCTGAAAAATTCAGCACGGTCGGATCAACCAGCAACGTGATGCCGCAGGCTTGAGCGAAATCCTCACCCAGCAAAAAATCACGGTTGCCATGCATGAAAAATACGGCGCAGTGCTGCGCTTTCGTGCGCAAAATTTCCAAGCAACGGTGCTCGAAGGAGGAGGGGGTGGCGCAATCGTCACCGATCCAAACTTCAAACAAATCGCCCAGAATGAAAATCGCCTCGGCGCGGGTCTGCGCCATATAGCGCTGCCAGGCCGCCAGCGTCTCGGGTTCGCTGGCCTGCAGGTGCAGGTCAGAAATGAAATCGACCGTTCGCCAAGCGGCCGGAGCCGTCAGCTCCGCTGGTGGGGCGAACGTCGCTGACACTTGGTTTAAAGCGCGACGGCTTTCTCGATCACCACGTCTTCGCGTGGCACATCGCCGTGGCCACCCTGGTTACCCGTAGCGACGGCCTTGATCTTGTCCACCACCTCGGTGCCCGCAATGACTTTGCCAAACACCGCATAGCCCCAACCCTGGGCGCTGATGGCCGTGTGGTTCAGGAAGCCGTTGTCGGCCACATTGAGGAAGAACTGGGCAGTGGCCGAGTGCGGGTCACTGGTGCGCGCCATGGCCACGCTGTAATTGGTGTTCTTCAGGCCGTTGTTGGCTTCGTTGCTGATCGGTGCATCACAGCCTTTTTGCTTCATGCCGGGCTCAAAACCGCCGCCTTGCACCATGAAACCCGCAATCACGCGGTGAAAAATGGTGTTGTTGTAGTGGCCTTTGTTGACGTAGCTCAGGAAGTTGGCCGCTGACTTGGGGGCCTTGTCCTGATCGAGTTCAAGAGTGATGACACCGTAACCGGTGATGTGGAGTTCGACTTGGGGATGGCTCATGGTTTATTTCAGCAGGTTGGCAGAGTGGATGAAAACAGGGGTTTTGGGAACGTCGCTGGGGAAGGGGCCGCCTTCACCGGTCGGCATGGATTTTATTTTGGTAATCACGTCCATGCCGCCAATGACCTTGCCAAACACGGTGTAGCCAAACAACTGGGGTGCGTTGATCAGATTGGCGCGTGGCGTGTTCAGGTAGCTGAGACCCTGGTATTCAAATTGGGGCACCGGATCGCCTGGCGGAATGACGGTCGGGTTGAGAAAATCATTGTCCTTGACGTTGATGA
>CAXNKH010000218.1:0-3724 GCA_964202765.1 Burkholderiales bacterium
CGCTGACGGTGGTTTTCATTCCGCCGATTGCGCGCGTTGCCGAAAGTGTGACCACTCAAATTAGGAGCCGTGATTTTGTCGATGCTGCGCGTGCCTCGGGCGCCAACGCTTTCACCATTATTCGGGTCCATGTGTTGGCCAATGTACTGGGCCCGATTTTTGTCTATGCCACCAGCCTGATCTCGGTATCCATGATTTTGGCTTCGGGGCTGAGTTTCTTAGGGCTGGGCGTCAAACCGCCAGAACCTGAGTGGGGGCTGATGCTTAATACCTTGAGCACGGCGATCTATGTGCAACCGTGGGTGGCTGCACTACCCGGGCTGATGATTTTTATCACTTCCATCACGTTCAATCTCTTTTCGGACGGTTTTCGTAACGCCATGGAAGTAAAGAATTAGCATGAGCACTGCACCCGACCGTGTGAGTCTAAAAGAAGTGACCAAGCCCTTGCTACAAGTTAGCGGCTTGGTGAAGCACTTTCCTTTGAAGAAAGACTTCTTGGGACGCAGTAGCGGTGTCGTGCGCGCGGTGGATGGCCTAGATTTTTCAATAGAGCAGGGTGAAACCCTGGGCGTTGTGGGTGAGTCCGGTTGTGGCAAATCAACCATGGCCCGCCTGCTGATGCAATTGATCCCGGCCGATCATGGCGAGATGATTTTCGAAGGCCACACGGTGGCCGGTCGTGATTTAACGCTGCGGGCGTTTCGACGGCAAACCCAGATGGTGTTTCAAGACAGCTATGCGTCACTCAATCCACGGCTGACGATTGAAGATACGATTGCTTTTTCCCCGCAGGTGCATGGACTTTCCAAGATCGAGTCTATCGAGCGTGCCCGCGAATTGCTGTTGCAGGTTGGCTTAGAGCCACGTCGTTTTGCCGAGCGTTACCCGCACGAACTCTCTGGCGGACAGCGACAACGCGTCAACATTGCTCGGGCTTTGGCCTTGCAACCCAAGCTGGTTATTTTGGATGAAGCCGTGTCGGCGCTGGATAAATCAGTGGAAGCGCAAGTCTTGAACTTGTTGCTCGATTTGAAAGAGGCCTTGGGACTCACCTACGTCTTTATCAGCCATGATCTCCACGTTGTGCGGCATATGTCAGATCGGGTGATGGTCATGTACCTGGGGCAAGTGGTGGAGATCGCTGACAGCGAAAGCTTGTTCGATCGCCCTCTACACCCCTATACCCAGGCTTTGTTAGCCTCCATCCCAGCCATGGACCCCGACCTGCGTACGGAGACCCCGTCCTTATCCGGTGACCCACCGAACCCCATCAATCCGCCTTCAGGCTGTCGCTTCCATACCCGTTGTGCGCAGGCGCAGGCTGTATGTGCGGTGAACAGTCCTGACTTGAGGAAGATGGACTGCGGCAGTCAGGTCGCTTGTTTGATGTACCAACCAGGCAGTGGCCACACCGAGGCCTCAGCATGACCGAACCGGATTTTGTCGATATTCGCAACCTGAGTGTGACCTTCACGGGACGGAAAAAATCAGTCCGGGCGCTTGACGGCGTGAACTTGCGTGTCAAGCGCGGTGAAGTGGTGGCCTTGATTGGCGAGTCGGGTTCGGGCAAGAGTGTGACCCTGCGTTCCATCTTGCGCTTGTACTCAGCCAAGCAAGTTCAGATGACCGGTCATATTGGGATCAATGGCCAAGACGTGCTGCGGTTTTCGGCCAGCGAACTCGAGGCCTACCGAGGCCGGGTAGCGTCCATGATTTTTCAAGAACCTTTGTTGGCTATGGATCCGGTCTATACCATCGAACAACAAATTGTTGAGGCGATTCAAAGGCATGAACCGATTTCAAGCGCGGCGGCAAAAGCACGGGCTTTAGATTTATTGGTGCAGGTACGCATCCCCAGTCCGGAGCGCCGTTTGAAGGCTTATCCGCATGAGTTGTCAGGGGGGATGCGGCAACGAGCAATGATCGCCTTGGCGCTGGCCTGCAAGCCGCAGTTGTTATTGGCTGACGAGCCGACCACAGCGCTCGACGCAACAGTTCAAATCCAGATCTTGTTGTTGTTGCGAGAACTGCAAAGAGAATTGGGTTTGTCCGTTATTTTTGTAACCCATGACATCGGTGCTGCCGTCGAGGTGGCTGATCGAATCGCTGTCATGTATGCTGGAGAAATTGTGGAAGAGGGCCCGGTTCGAACCCTGATTCGTTCCCCGCGTCATCCCTATACATTGGCGCTATTGAAAAGCCGAGCACATGGCGTTCTGTCTAAGGGAAAGCGACTCGAAACCATCAGTGGCGCACCCCCTGACATGACCGATTTGCCTAAGGGTTGCGTGTTTGCGCCACGTTGTGGTTTCGTACTTGACAGTTGCCGACTGGCTCGGCCCGAGGTAGTGGCACTGGCGCAAGACCACGTGGCCCGTTGTTTTAGAACCGACCAAACTATTTTTTAAACCAATAGAGAGAGGATGGATTCACCCATGCCGTTCATTCACGACACCGCGCAGGCTTTCATGCCTTATCCCAACGCAGATGTGCCTTCTGCAACGACCGGCCCTTTGTCGGGCTTGAATTTTGCCGCCAAGGATTTGTTCGACGTGGCGGGTTACCCCACCAGTGGCGGTCAGCCTTTCGTGTTGGCGATGTCGGGCATCAAGTCCCGAAACGCCGCAACGGTTGATCGGCTGTTACAAGCCGGGGCCCGCTTTGTTGGCAAAACCGTGACCGATGAATTCGCATTTTCCATGAATGGGCAGAACGCCCACTTTGGTTCTCCGATTAACGGCGCTGTGCCGGATCGTATTTCGGGTGGTTCTTCATCGGGCTCGGCCTCTGCGGTTTCCAATGGATTGTGTGACTTCGCCTTGGGCACAGACACTGGGGGTTCGGTCCGAGCGCCGGCCAATCACTGTGGTCTGTTCGGATTGCGACCGAGCCATGGCCGTGTCAGTTTAGTCGGTGCCATGGACCTTGCCCCCAGTTTTGACAGCTGTGGCTGGTTCACGCGCGACATCGGCAACTTTGCCCGAGTCGCCGATGTGCTGCTGGGCTCAGACCCTCAGCCGCTACCAGACCCGCCCCGGCTGCTCTGGCCGCCAGAGGTGTGGAACTTGCTGGCCCCAGAGGTGAGGCAGGCACAGGCACCAGCACAGGCTC
Organism: Burkholderiales bacterium; assembly: GCA_964202765.1. Taxonomy (GTDB): domain Bacteria; phylum Pseudomonadota; class Gammaproteobacteria; order Burkholderiales; family Burkholderiaceae_C; genus CAXNKH01. The sequence continues at coordinate 3,115 of CAXNKH010000218.1, forward strand.
GAGTTGAGTCGGTTCTTGGCCCGGCCCAGCTCCTGCCTGAGGGCCTGTTTGACTTTGAAGCTATGTTCTGGAATTTCCGGTATCTCCAAAGCCGTGAAGCCTGGCAAGTCGATGGCGGCCTGATTGAACGGTTCAAGCCGCCGCTCGGTCACGGTGTGGCCCAGCGCTTTGCCTGGTCCAAAAATGTCAGCGATCAGCAAGTGGCCGCGGGCCAGACCTTTCGCACGCAATTTAAGAGCAAGGTACTGGCGCTGTTGGGACATGACGGTGTGATGTTGCTGCCGACCATGCCCGATATCGCGCCCTTGATCTCGCAATCTGATACTGAGCTCGAAGACTACCGAAACAAAGCCACCCGCATGCTGTGCATAGCAGGCTTGTGTGGCCTGCCGCAACTGAGCCTGCCTATCGCCACCAGGTTGGGCGCACCCCTGGGGTTGTCCTTGATGGGCCCCCCGGGCAGCGACCGTTCCTTGGTGAGTCTGGCTGAACGCATCATGGCGGTTTGAGATAATTTTCTCGTAAAACCGGATTGCATTGTGGGCTCAAGGAAAAATATGGAACTCTTCTCTGCACTCGGATTTCACTGGAACAGGTCAGCCGAGTTTGG
>CAXNKH010000219.1:0-3712 GCA_964202765.1 Burkholderiales bacterium
CCGCAGCCGCGCCCGCGACCAGCCAGATGCCAGCACAAGCCAGCAGCGCGCGCTGGATTTCACTGGATGATGGCAGTCCCGGCACGGCCAGCACCATGCCAATCAGGGCGCAAAAGACAATGAGTTGCACCACCCTGGGCTTGGTTAGCGAATAAAACTGCCGCATAACAGTCATGGTGTTGGGGGAAGTAGCTGCAAGCATGAACAAGGTTTAGGCTGTTGATTGTGGGGCATGAACTACTGACTTTTCGGCTCGGCCCCAACACAGGGCCCAGGTCATCACAATCACCAAAGCGGCCGCACCTCCGGTATGCAACAAGGCAGCGACCAAGGGCCAGTCCAGCACCACGTTGCTCAAGCCCGTGAGAAACTGCAATGCGATCAAGCTGGCAAGCCAGCGCGCAGCTCCTCGCAAGCCGGAAATATGGTTCATGCGCCAGGCCAGCGTCAACAACAACAGCGACACCACGCCTGCCATCATGCGATGCACATAGTGGATCGCGGTCAAGGCCTGAAACGCGATGACGGCACCAGCCTGGGTATGACCCAGTTCACGCCAAAACTCGAACCCCTGCTTGAAATCCATCAATGGCCACCAACTGTCCTGGCACTTGGGAAATTCATTGCAAGCCAGCACGGCATAGTTGGTACTGACCCAGGCCCCCAGAGCGATTTGGATCGCCAACACGGTCAATCCAAGCCACAACAGATTGCGCAGATTAGGGTTGAGATGAACGCGCGGTACCCGATCCAGCGCCTGACTTTGCCACACCCATTGGGCGCACAACAACGCCAGCAGCACCATCCCGCCCAACAGGTGCAGGCTCACAATGGCGGGAAACAGCTTCATGGTGACCGTCAATGCGCCAAAAGCCCCTTGCAAACAGACCCAAAACAAGGTGAAACCGGCCCACCAGGGCTTTAGCGTCGAAGGCTCTAATTGCGCCCACTTCGGACGCCAGCTCGCCACGGCCAAAAGCAAGATCAGGAATCCCACGCCAGAGGCCAGATAACGATGGACCATCTCGACCCAAGCCTTGCTCTGGGTCACCGGGCCGGTGGGCATGGCGCTTTCGGCTGAGGCGATAGCGTGCTGGGCACCCCAGGGACTCGAGCTGCCGTAGCAGCCGGGCCAGTCCGGGCAACCCAAACCAGAATCGCTCAGACGGGTGAACGCGCCAAACAACACCAAATCAAAAGTCAGAAAAAGGGTCATCAAGGTCAAGGCCTGCACACGCCTTGCCGGCGTAGCGCCCCGATGGCGACGCCAGACCCAAACCAGCGGCAACAAGGCCAGCAGCAGACCGATCAGAATCAGCCAGGCCACGGGTGACAGGTTGTAGAGCGATTGCGTTGTCATGCGGGTCTATCCTAACGCCCGGCCTTGTCCCAGGAGGCCGAAGCGCGCAGCAGCCGCTCCAGATCTCGTTTGGCTTTGGCAGCACCCGCCAAGTCCAAATCCGCCGGGAACCGCATCATCCAGTTGCCCTGCGGATCGATCAGGTACAAATGTTCAGTCAAGCTGCGGCCTATTGCAGGCTGCAACCAAGTGGCTATTGGCTCGCTCGCCAAACGCAACACCTTCGCATCAGCCAGTCCGGGACGCATGGCTTCCGATACCGGCGCCTCATCGTTAATCAACCAGATCCAATCCAGCCTATCCTTGTCCCGGCCTAAACCCTCTCGGAGTTGACGCTGCCAGTACAAATTCTTGAGGCAAGTCGCATCACAAGCCCCTGGGGCCACACTGATCAGCAACCACTGGCCTTTGATCGCTTGCAGTGGCCTTCTTTGACCATCCAGGTTCAGTGCCACCAGATCGGGTAAGGCACGCTGGGGCACAATGAGTTCACCAAAATTACGGCGGCCCTCGGGCCGCACCAGGTAATAGGTCAGGTAAGACGCGATCACCGGCGCGGCACAGACCAGCATCACCGCCAACATCTTCCAGCGCCCGGGCAGTGTTCTGCCGCTGTCTGCGCTCAAGGTTTGCTCGGGCAGGGGCATAGAGTGAACCGTCAAACCCAAAGGCTGATCGCTCTGAAAATTTGTTTCAGTGGTGTTCGTTTCAGTCACGACGGATGGGGAAGAATCGTCTAACAAGTTGAAACCAAAAATAAAGAAATGCAATCAAGGCGGAAAGGCCGAACCATTGCAGGGCATAACCCTGGTTTTTCTCGAAACCCAATCCCGATTTCGGCCAGTCCCGCAGCAAACCAGCCTCGGATCCACCGCTTTGCTGAATCGATACGCGCATCAAGCTTAATTGTGTTTGGGCACTGAATTGCACCAAGTCTAGATTTTGCCGGATCAAACCAGAGCCTGGTTCTCCCATGTCGTAAAGCTTGGAAGGCAGCGGGGCAATGCGCCCTGCAAGCTCGACCATCCCAGTCGGCGTTGCGATCAGCGGCACACTGGAGCGATCGACAAAGTTGCGCTGGACCCAGCCTCGTTGCACCAGCACGGCGGGTCCGCCTCCTTCGGGTTGTAGGGGGGTGATCACATAAAAACCGGGTTTGCCATTCATCTGCCGATTGTCCAGAAATACCGTGCTATCGGCGATCCATTGGCCACGCAACACGATTCTTCGGTGCAAGACCTGCTGCGCAGGATCGGTCATGACTTGCAAGGCCGCATTATTGAGTTCTGGTAGCTGCCCCAGTTGCTGCTGGACCGCAGTCAAGGCCAACTTTTGATCGGCACGCGATAACTGCCAATAGCCCAGGGACGTCGTCAGGCCGATGGCCAGCAAGGCCAACAGTGTGATCAAGCAGAACCGCAATGACAGCTTCACCGGATAATCCCAGCCATGAAGTATTTCGTGATCATCGCATTCATCGCCATCCTTGTCAGTTTGGGCTGCGCTCTGTATTTCATGCTGCGGGGTGGCCAGGCCGGTCAATCCCGATCCAGGCCGATGGCCCGATCGCTGGCGATCAGGATAGTCCTGTCGATCCTGCTGTTCTTATCCATCCTGATCGCCTGGAAATTTGGACTGATCCAGCCCACCGGCATCCCGACTGGGCATTAAACGCCCGGTATCGAGTTGCTCGCAACGCGGCGTAGCGAGCGGGCTTCAGCCTAGGCGCGGGTGGCGGGAAACCGGAACGTACCTGAAGGTACGTGAGGATTTACCGACGGGCCCCGCAACGACGGATCAAGCCCGCGCAGTAGCCGCTTTTACAGCCAGTAAACCAGGATGTAGAGGCCCAACCACACCACGTCAACAAAGTGCCAGTACCAGGCTGCACCCTCGAAGCCAAAATGCTTGTCTGCGGTGAAATGCCCTTTTTGCAAACGCAGGGTGACAAACAGCAGCATCAACATGCCTACAAACACGTGAAAACCGTGGAAACCGGTGAGCATGTAGAAAGTCGAACCGTAGGCGCCGGACGTGAGCTTCAGATTGAGCTCTTGGTAGCCGTGGTAGTACTCATAGCCTTGGACCCCAAGGAAAGTCACGCCCAACAGCACGGTCAGCCACATGAAGCCAATGGTTTTCGTGCGATTCCCCGCTATCAAGGCGTGGTGGGCGATGGTCAAGGTGACGCCAGAGGTCAGTAGCAATGCAGTGTTGATGGTGGGCAACCAGAACGGCGTCATGGTCGTAAACGGCTCAACGATATTGGCAGGCGAGGCGGTAACACCTGCAGCTACGCTGGGCCAGACCGCTTTGAACTCGGGCCAGAGCAGGGCATTGTCCAGGCTTCCC